>CAZUZE010000335.1:0-2786 GCA_964624565.1 uncultured Robiginitalea sp. | reverse complement strand
GTGGCGGACATCAACCTTACCTACAGCGATATCGCACGGGAATACCTGTTGAGGGAGGGCCTGTCCCCGGACCGCGTCATCAAGACCGGCAGCCCCATGTATGAGGTCTTAAACAGCCTTCGTGACAAGATAGAGGCCTCCCCGATCCTGTCAACCCTGGGGCTGAAGCAGCACGAATATTTTGTCGTATCGTCCCACCGGGAAGAGAACATCAGCAACCCAAGGAATTTCAACGGGCTGATGGAGTCCCTGAACCAAATCGCAGAAAAATACGATTACCCGGTAATCGTATCCACCCACCCGCGGACGCGGAACATGCTGGAATCCAAGAAACTAAAGACCCATAAAAACATCCAGTTCCTGAAACCCCTTGGGTTTTCGGATTACAACGCCTTGCAGCTGCATTCGTACGCGGTGCTTTCCGACAGCGGCACCATTTCCGAGGAATCCTCCATCCTGAATTTCAGGGCGCTGAACATCCGGGAGGCACACGAAAGGCCTGAGGCCATGGAGGAGGCATCGGTGATGCTCACCGGGCTCCAGCCGGAGCGGATCCTGCAGGCCCTGGAAATCCTGAAAACACAGAAGCGCAACCCGGAAAGGAATTTTCGGGAGGTAAGCGATTACACCATGCCCAATGTGAGTGAAAAAGTAGTGCGGATTATCCTTTCCTATACGGATTATATCAACCGGGTCGTCTGGTCAAAATAAAAGAGCAATGCGCGTTATTTTTCTCGGACTTGCGGTCCCCAACATGGACACTTCCACAAACCTGTATGCCGATCTCATTCAGGAGTTCCACAAAAACGGGCATGATGTTTTTGTAGTCGCCCCGGTAATGAGCGAAACACAGAGCGGTTTAAAGGTTGAAGGCGGGGTACGTGTCCTCAGGATTGAGACATTGAAATTGTTCGGGGTTGGCAAGTTCTACAAGGCGATCGCCAATTTGTTGCTGCCCTATCAGTTCGGCCGTGGAATGAGGCGCCATAAGATCCCTATGGATTTTGACCTTGTCCTGATTCCAACCCCGCCCATTACCCTGATGCCCCTGGCCAGGAAGATCAAGAAAAAATGCGGGGCCAGGGTTTACCTGATCCTGCGGGATATCTTCCCTCAAAACGCCATCGACCTAAAAATTATGCGTGAAGGGGGGCTGGCACACCGCTTTTTCCGGTCCCAGGAAAAGGAACTCTACCGGATATGCGACGGCATTGGCTGCATGTCCCCGGGAAATATGCAGTACATCATGAGGCATAACCCCGAAATCCCCCCTTCCATTGTGCATGAACTGCCCAACTGGAGAAGGGTTGCCCCCTACCCCATTCACGATGAAGATGAGACCATCAGGGACCAATACGGTTTTGGGAACCGATTTGTAGTCATTTTCGGGGGCAACATCGGACTGCCCCAAAAGATGGAAAACATCGTGGCGCTAGCCCGTTCATGCGCAGAACAGGAAGACATCTTTTTTGCCATTTTCGGGGAAGGCACCGAAAAACAGCCCCTGGCCGACCGCATCGAAGCAGCGGGACTTCAGAACATCAGGGTTTTCGACGAACTCTCCTCATCAGAGTATTTCAGGGTCCTGCAGGTGGCCGATGTAGGGCTTATTTCCCTTAGTGAGGATTTCACCATTCCGAATACCCCTTCGAAGGTCATGGTGTATTACAACGCCAAGAAACCGATTCTCGCCGCTATTGACAGGAATACGGATATCGGGCAGATCCTCGAGGATATCGGGGCCGGTGTCTGGGCGGAAGCCAATAAAACGGATGAGCTGAAAGGGTTGCTGATGAAGCTCTACCACGACCCTGAGCTCCGGAAAGAAATGGGAGAAAACGGGTACAGGTACCTGCAGGAACGCCTCCCCCCGGAAATCGCTTATGAAACCGTAATCCGGGAACTGGAAGCTGTTGACAACCTATAACCTAAGGAGATGAAGCTCTACCGGGACATAGTGAAACCTCTTGCCGATATTTCGGCAGCGGCCGTCCTTATCCTCATCTTTTCCCCCCTGATCCTCGGGGTTTTGGTCCTGCTGGTTTTCGCCAATTCCGGCAAACCCTTCTTTTTCCAGAAGCGGCCGGGGAAAGGCGAGCGCATATTTACCATCATCAAGTTTAAAACGATGAACGACCGCAAAGGTCCGGATGGTTCACTCCTTCCCGATGCCGATCGGCTCACCCCGGTGGGCCAGTTTGTCCGGAAGACCTCCCTTGACGAATTGCCGCAGCTCTTCAATGTTCTCAAAGGGGATATGAGCCTGGTGGGCCCAAGGCCGCTCCGGGTGCGGTACCTCAGTCGCTACAACGCGTTCCAGAAACGCAGGCACGAGGTCAAACCAGGGATTACCGGCCTGGCGCAGGTAAAGGGGCGCAATGCGATTTCATGGGAAGAAAAATTCAGCCACGATGTCTGGTATGTGGACCACCAGTCATTCTGGGAAGATCTTAAAATCCTGTGGCTCACAGCCCTTAAAGTACTAAAGTCCGAAGGCATTAGTTCGGGTACAAGTGTTACCATGGAAGAGTTTAAGGGTTCAATAAGAGAATAGGGAACTTATTGCTATACTTGTGATTGCAGCCCCACCGGTAAATGGTTTACCTGGGATCAATGATAGTCGCACCCTTATCTTGCGAAATTCAGGTTTGAATCATGTGATTGTCGATTTTTTGGCACCTAAGGCCGTTATATGGGGTGAATCGGTTTAATACATTTACTTTTGAAGGAATAAGGCAAGAGACAATAAGGAATGGTTTTAAGTATCATAGTACCTACGTACAATG
>CAZUZE010000334.1:0-2790 GCA_964624565.1 uncultured Robiginitalea sp. | reverse complement strand
GTCAAGTTTTCTTTACAAAAAGTCCAAAAAATTCGCAGCCTTCCCATACTGAAAACCGGGTAGAGGAGTTACTAAAATTATGAAGTTGTACACCCTGACCCTGATACTCGCCTTGCTATATACCCCGCTTTCGGCCCAGGTTTGGCAAACGGATTATTACAAAGCCCGGCAACTGGCGAATTCTGAGGACAAACCGATCCTCCTGGTCTTCCAGGGCTCGGACTGGTGTGCGCCCTGCATCAAACTGGACCGGGAAGTATGGAGTCAGCCACAGTTCACGGAGTATGCAAAATCGCATTGGGTCCTGCTCAAGGCCGATTTTCCCAGGAGGTCGAAAAACGCCCTGGACCCGGAACAGGCCAAAGCCAATGCGGCCCTGGCCGAACGGTACAACAAAAATGGGATCTTCCCCTTTGTGGTGGTCCTCGACAAAGATGGCCGCGTGCTGGGGGAAACCAGCTACCAGAAGATTGGCCCGGAAGGCTATATCCGCCTGATTGAATCCTTTACCGAATAGTTGTGAAGGGCCTGGTTCTCATATGTATCCTCTTCTGCCTCCCTCTGCAGGGGCAGGAATCCTGGAAACGGATACTTAAACTTATGGGAAGCCGGTTTGAAATTACTGTGGTCACCCCCGACAAAGCACAGGCGGATGCCTGGACCGACATGGCCATCGGGGAAATCACCCGCATTGAAAAAATGATCTCCTCATGGGACCCGGCCTCGGAGACCTCTGAGGTCAACCGGCAGGCAGGGATCCGGCCCGTCAGGGTTTCGCCGGAACTCTTTGAACTCATCCGACGCTCCATCGGACTCTCCCGACTTACCGACGGGGCCTTCGACATCAGCTACGCCTCCATGGACCGGGTCTGGAAATTCGACGGGACTATGACCGAAATGCCTTCAGAGCAGGAAATAAAAGCGTCCATTGCAAAAGTGGGGTACGCAAAAATCCAACTCGATCAGGCTGCACAGACGGTTTTCCTTACGGAAGAAGGGATGAAGATCGGCTTCGGCGCCATCGGGAAAGGCTATGCAGCGGACCAGGCCAAAGCACTCCTTATCCGTGAAGGGGTCCCTGGTGGGATTATCAATGCTTCCGGGGACATGTCTGTGTGGGGTACGAACCCCGATGGCCAACCCTGGCAGGTGGCCATTACCAACCCCATGGACAAGACCAGATCCTTTGGCTCCTTCCCCATCGAAAACGGGGCAGTGGTTACTTCCGGCGACTACGAAAAAAACGTCTCCTTCGGCGGCAGGCGGTATTCGCACATCATTGACCCGCGTACGGGGTACCCGGCTTCGGGGATCATCAGCGTCAGTGTGTTTGCCCCGAAGGCCGAGCTGGCGGATGCCCTTTCGACCGCGGTTTTTGTCATGGGGATTGAGGCCGGGCTTGACCGTATCAATCAACTCGAGGGAGTGGAATGCCTCATCGTGGACGATAACGGCCGCATGTTCACCTCCTCCCACCTCGCCTTAAAATCCAAAATATGAAAAAATCCAGACTACTGCTGCCAACCCTTGGGCTCCTGATGCTGATCACCGGATGTGCGACCGTCCGGGAATACGAAAAAGTCTACCTGAACGACCCGGATATGCTCCTTTCGGATAAGAAGTGCGACCGCAACCTCCTTCTGGCCCATTCCTACCGGGAGGCGGCCTCAGGGGCCAATGGCGGGAAAACGGGCGGCGGCTGCGGCTGTAACTAACCCGATCCGATGAAAAAACACTTCATTGCCGCGCTTTTTATCTGCATCGCGCCCGCGATCTTAGCGCAGGAGCCGGTGGAAGACCAGCCCTATAAAAAAAGGGTCCTCGAGAATTCAGAAATTGATTTTCTCAGCAGCTATTACCGGCAGGACGGTGAGAATGCAGCGGTCACGGGGGGAATCGGCACCGAAGAGCTCACAGATGCCACTGGCACCATTATCGTTTCCGTCCCCTTAAATGCCGATGATGTCCTGACGGTTGACGCGGGGATTTCCGCCTATACCTCGGCCTCTTCCAGCAACGTAAACCCGTTTGACGGAAACGCAGATCCGTTTGAGGCCAGCACAGGGGCCTCTTCTTCCGATGTCTGGTCCAATGCCGTCATTTCGTATGCCCACAGTTCAGATGACCGCAACCGGATTTGGAGTGGCCGTCTTTCCGTGGCCGTGGAATACGATTATTTCTCCGTTGGGGCAGGCGGGAGCCACAGCTGGCTCTTCAATGAGAAAAACACGGAAATTACCCTCAAAGGGAATGCTTTTATCGACCGGTGGAATACCATCTATCCCATTGAACTGCGCCCCTTTGCCCCCGGGGGGGACGGCCTGAACGATCCCCTTTTCTTCCTCTACCCGCTTACCGGAAACCCGGACTACGACCCGCAGTTCGAGCCATTTTCCAAGGTGGGGAGGAATTCCTACTCCCTCGGCATTGGGGTTTCACAGATCCTGGGAAGGAAACTGCAGGGGAGCCTGCTGCTGGATCTCGTATCCCAAAACGGGTTGCTATCCACCCCTTTCCAGCGCGTCTATTTTCAGGACGTCGAGGATACCTTCCTCAATGGGTTCCATCTGGCAGACGACGTGGAACGCCTGCCCAATACCCGTTTTAAAACGGCCGTGGGCGGGAGGCTGCATTACTACGTGAACGAATTTCTTTCCCTTAGGAGCTTTTACAGGTATTACCGGGATGGGTGGGAGGTACAGTCGCATACGGCGAGCCTGGAAGCCCCGGTAAAAATCGGGCGGTCATTTACCATATACCCTTCCTACAGGTATTACTGGCAATCCGCTG
>CAZUZE010000333.1:0-2798 GCA_964624565.1 uncultured Robiginitalea sp. | reverse complement strand
GCAACCCCGGGCAGGCTCCTGGACCTTATGGACCAGGGGTATATTCAATTGAACGCCATCGAGTACTTTGTCCTGGACGAGGCCGACAGGATGCTGGATATGGGCTTTATACACGACATCCGGAAAGTGCTTGCCAAGCTCCCCGAAAAGCGGCAATCGCTTTTCTTTTCGGCCACCATGCCGGACACCATTGTATCCCTGTCCCGAAAAATCCTCACCGATCCGGTGAAGGTGGCGGTTAGCCCCGTCTCTTCCACAGCCGAGACGATCACCCAGTACCTCTACAAGACCAATAAGTCCGATAAGCCGGAACTGCTCCTTCACATCCTTCAGGACCCGGAGATGGATCAGGTGCTGCTTTTCTCCCGCACCAAGCACGGGGCGGACCGCATCTGCAAGAACCTCCACAAGAAGCGGATCGGGGCAGCGGCCATCCATGGGAACAAATCCCAGAACCAGCGCCAAAAGGCCCTGAGCGATTTCAAGGAAGGCCGGATACGCGTGCTGGTGGCCACCGATATCGCCTCGCGCGGCATCGACATCGACCAGCTCCGCTATGTGGTGAATTACGACATCCCCAACGAACCCGAAACCTACGTTCACCGGATCGGCCGTTCGGGCAGGGCAGGGGAGGAAGGGGTTTCAATTTCCCTCTGCGAACCTGAGGAAAACGAATACATCCGGCAGATCGAAAAGTTGATCGGCCAGAAGATCGAACTCGTGGAGGACCATCCGTTCCCGCAGACCGACCGTCCCATGTCGGCCGAGGAAAAACGGGAGTTCGAAAAGGAAAAGGTCCGAAAAAGGCAGGAATATTTTGAATCCAGGAAAAAAAGCAAAGGCGACCGGGATGCCTCAAGGGGGTACCGGCGCACCAAGCGATAAGCCCTTTACGGAAACTGCCCTTTCCGGAACCGGATTCCCGTCAGGTACATAAGGGGTAACGCCGATAATTGGCCCTCTACAGGAGAAATTGTCCCTGTTGCAGCCCTTTTGCCACGCCTCAATTCCCGATCGATATCAGGGGCCCGACCGAGCCGCTGCCGCTATTGGCCATACTGAAGAGGAGCTGGATCACGGCAAAGGTGTTTTTCGAAGGGACATCCCGGTCATCGATATAAAACCAGTGGTCCCTGAACTGTATGGCGATAAAGGCGTCCCGGGGTTTGTCCCCCGACACCCTTACGTTGATCAGGTCGGCATCATCCGGTATGAATGTCTCCAGGGTACGGCCCTCCTGCACATGCTGCTCGGGAACATCGATATACCAGGAGATGTTGGCGAGCATCTCCATTATGGAATGCGTCTGCACGAGGATCTGGTTCTCGCTCTCGACAATAACCCCGTATTTGATTTCAAAAACACTGGAGTCCTTTTCCAGATTAAGGATTTCCTTGAACCTGGCGATGGACTGGTCAATGGAACCTGTCCGGCCTTTTTTGGGCAGGACGAGCTCCACATCAACCTTGGGCCAGTCGCCGTTGAAGTGCATGCCCAGTGCCCCGTCCTTTTGGAGCTGGTGGAGGATATCCAGCAATTCATGAAATTCCCTGTCCCCCTGCCTTCGTTCCCCGGGGGTTCCTATTTCATTGTGCAAGCCATTGATCATAGAGTTTGAAAGCCGCATCAGCCGGTGCGCCGACCATCCGGACTGTATCATAAAAAAGATCACGGAAGGCGGCAGGGGGGTCAGCAGGCTTTGGGCAAACGCCTGGCCTGTCATAGGTGTATAGGTAATGGTGGGCCGGTCGGTCCAGTTGCCGCTGACATTGGCGCCGATCGGGCCATTGACGGGGTTCAGTGTGCCGTTTACCCCGGCACCCCCACCCCTGCTGTAGGTATTGATGACCGAGGCCACGTTGAGAAACCGCGGCATTTCAAGGTATCTGAGCCGAACCAGGTTCAGCAACATCTGTTCACTCTCCTGGTCTGCAATGCGCTCATTGTAGTTGAATCCGTCAGGCGGGATGGACTTGGGCCCCATGGATTTGCAGGAACCCTGCAGGAGCACCCCCGAGAGTATAATCAGGGCGATCCCCAATCGACCGGGGAAGCGTCGCTTTTTAAGGGCAGGCAGCCCGGGGTCCGGAAACATAGAATCAGGTTCGGTTGGCCCTTTAAATATAGAAGAATCGGGGATAAATACCTAACTTCATTGAATCATATCTTCAGGTGGACTTTTAAGATTTTGTTTATGAGACCTTATGTACTGGCAGAGACCAACTGGAAGGACCTCAGGGAAACGCGTATCGACCTGGCCGTCCTGCCCTGGGGTGCCACCGAGGCCCACAACTACCATTTGCCCTATGCCACGGATGTCATCGAGGGCACGGCCATTGCAGAGGAGGCGGGCCGGATCGCATGGGAACAGGGAGGTCGTGTAATTGTGCTGCCGACGATTCCCTATGGGGTCAATACGGGGCAGGCGGACATCTTTTTGGACATGAACCTGAACCCGAGTACTCAATTTGCCATTCTGAAGGACCTGCTGACAGTGCTCGACCGTCAGGGCATCCGTAAATTCATGATCCTCAACAGCCACGGGGGCAACAACTGGAAATCAATGGTAAGGGAGCTGGGTTTGTTGTTTCCAAACATGTTCCTATGTGTGTGCGAATGGGTTCACACTGTGGCATTAGGGGATTTTTTCGAGGAACCGGGCGACCACGCGGGTGAAATGGAAACCAGCCTGATCCTCCATTTGGCGCCGCATCTCGTGCGCCCGAAGGAAGAGTGGGGAAAGGGAGCCGAAAAAAAGATTAAAATAAGTGCTTTCAGGGAAGGCTGGGCCTGGACCG
>CAZUZE010000332.1:0-2811 GCA_964624565.1 uncultured Robiginitalea sp. | reverse complement strand
GAACAGTACGCCCAGGTCAACCCCCTGATCAAGTATACCTTTACGGATCCCTCCGGGGGGGGCGAGGCAGATCCGGAAACCATGCAGGAACTTCAGGCCCTGGGCATCAAACCGGCCAGCGTTACCGTCGAGGAAAACAACAAAGTCTCCCAGGAGGTAGTATTTCCGTGGGCCCTGGTCAGCTATGGAAACCGGACCGAGAAAGTCGCCCTGCTTCGGAATCAGCTGGGTGCCGATATGGAAACGCGCATCAACAATTCCATTCAGAACCTCGAATACGGCTTTTCCGATGCCTTTACCAAACTGGGGGTCACGGAGCGGAAACAAGTGGTCATCCTGAAAGGGAACGGGGAGCTGGAGGACCTCTACCTGGCCGATTTTATCACCTCCCTCCGGGAGTATTACAACATCGCCCCCTTTACCCTGGATTCCGTGGCAGGGGCCCCTGAAAAAACCTTGCAGGCCCTCAGGCGTTTTGACGCCCTGGTGGTCGCCAGGCCCACGGAACCCTTCAGCGAGGCCGAAAAACTCGTCCTGGACCAGTACATGGTGGGCGGGGGCAAGACCCTCTGGCTGATCGACGCCGTGGGGATGGGCCTGGACAGCCTGCTCAATGCCGAGGGGCAGGCCGTTGCCCTGCCCAGGGACCTGAACCTGGATGACCTGCTGTTCCGGTACGGGGTCCGCCTGAGCCCCAACCTGATCAATGATATGTACGCAACCCAGATCGTCCTGGCTACGGGGGAAGGGAACGATTCCCAGTACGACCCGGTGCCCTGGGTGTACCACCCCATGGTTTTTTCCCCTGAAAACCATCCCGTAAACACGAACATCGAAGCGCTCCGGTTCCAGTTCACGGGGAGTATCGATACGCTCGGGGGTGCCTATTCCAAAACGGTCCTGCTTGCCTCTTCACCCCTGTCCCGAGTGGAGGGAACCCCCAGGATCATCAGCCTGGAAACGCTGCAGCAAGCCCCGGACCGCAGTACCTACGGGCCTGGTGGGTACCCCCTTGCGGTTTTGGTGGAAGGCGCCTTTGAGTCCGCGTATCAAAACCGCGTCCGTCCCCTGGAATTGGCCGGATACCTGGAAAAAGGCGGGGAGAACAAAGCGGTTTTCATAAGCGACGGGGACCTGATCGCCAACCAGGTCCGCAGCGGACGGCCCCTTGAGCTGGGCTATGACAAATGGACCAACAACTTCTTCGGAAACAAGGATTTCCTGATCAATGCGATGAATTACCTGCTATCCGATACCGGACTTATAAACATACGCGCCAAGCAGGTGTCGGTTCCCCTGCTGGACCCGGAAAAGATCGCCGAAGGCAAAACGCAGTGGCAGCTCCTGAATATCGGAATCCCACTGGCCCTGATCCTGATCCTGGGTGGCCTGGTAAACTGGCTGAGGCGTCGCACCTACGCCTGATCCTTGTTGATAAGTTTGTTTTCCCCCATACATCATTTGGGATATATTTGTCTGCGGGCCGGTGTTTTGGGCCTGTTATCGTTTTTTAAAAACGTCAAAAGCCTTACATCCTATGAAGTTTATCGTATCCAGCACGTATCTCCTGAAACAATTACAGGTACTTGGCGGAGTGATCAGCAACAGCAATACCCTTCCCATTCTCGACAACTTTCTCTTTGACCTGAACCGGACGCGCCTTACGGTCTCTGCATCAGACCTGGAGAGCACCATGAGTTCTGTCCTGGAGGTCGATTCCCAGGATACCGGGACTATTGCGGTGCCCGCACGCCTCCTTTTGGATACGCTTAAAACCTTCCCGGAACAACCCCTGACCTTTGTGGTGGAGGACAACAATACAGTCGAGATCAGTTCCAGCCACGGGAAATACGCCCTGGCCTATGCCGACGGGGCGGAATTCCCAAAGGCCGTCGAACTGGCTGACCCGAGTACCACCACGGTGATGGGGGACATCCTGGCCACGGCCATCAACAAAACGCTCTTCGCGGCCGGGAATGACGACCTGAGGCCCGTGATGAGCGGGGTCTTTTTCCAGTTTACCCCGGAGCACCTGACCTTTGTGGCCACCGATGCGCATAAACTCGTAAAGTACCGGCGTTCGGATGTTCACGCTTCGGAGGTCGCGGAATTCATAATGCCCAAAAAGCCCCTCAACCTGCTCAAAGGGATCCTCGGCGGGTCCGAGGACGAGGTGACCATTTCGTATAACGACAGCAATGCCCGTTTTTCGTTCAACAACAGCGAATTGATCTGCCGCCTGATCGACGGGAAATACCCCAATTACGAGGCGGTCATCCCGAGGGAAAACCCAAACCGCCTGGTGATACAGCGCGGGCAGTTCCTGAGCTCCGTCAGGAGGGTGTCCATCTTTTCCAACAAGACCACCCACCAGATCCGCCTGAAAATGGCCGGGGCCGAGCTCAATATCTCCGCGGAGGATGTAGACTACAGCAACAAGGCGGAAGAGCGCCTGACCTGTTCCTACCAGGGGGACGATTTGCAGATCGGGTTTAACTCCCGCTTCCTGGTGGAGATGCTCGGCAACCTGGACTCCGAGGACGTCTCCCTTGAAATGAGCCTTCCCAACCGCGCAGGGATCCTTACCCCGGCCGATGGTCTGGACGAGGGCGAACAGCTCATCATGCTGGTGATGCCTGTCATGCTCAATTCCTGACCACCCATACGCTTTCCGGATTCTGGCTTGTCCCGTAGCCACGAATTCGTTAAATTTAAGTGGCTTATCGATAAAATGCAGCGTTTGCCGATCCCGTATCCAGGGTGCGGCTGCCCTTTAGTAATTTTGCGATAAGGTTCGTTAAACCAATTCCA
>CAZUZE010000331.1:0-2815 GCA_964624565.1 uncultured Robiginitalea sp. | reverse complement strand
ATTGCTTCTTTAAGATTGCTGAGACCTCAGCGGCTTTGATTCCTGCCATTTTCAAAAGGTATAAATAACGGATCTCAAACGGGATCCGGTTTATTGTTTTATTTACTTAATAATTTTCGTTCTAATTTTTCAAGCTTCCCGGACAAGCTCGCGTTGTATTCCAGGTCGCCCACCCGGAGGATAAACCCGCCGATCAGGTCCTCGTCGATTTCATTTTCAAGGGTCACTTCTTTACCGCTGATCTGACGGAGCTTTTTCAAAATCTTCGCTTCCAAATCCCCGTTCAGGGGCACAGCAGTCACAACGGTCGCAATTTCATGCCCCTGCATCTGCTTGAAGAGCCCAATGAACTGAGCTGCAACCTCTTTAAGGATATCGATCCGTTTGTTGGTCTCCAGCAGGTTGAACAACTCCAGGGTCAGGGGTTGGGAGTCCTTGAAAAGCGCCTTCAGGGCCTTATTTTTGTCGCTACCCGTGAGGATCGGGCTGCGCAGCACATCCCGCAACGCCTCATTTTCGTCAATTGTATCGAGGATCAGGCGCATGTCCTTCTCCACATCCGCCACGGCATCCTGTTCAATCGCCAGGTCCATGAGTGCCCGGGCATACCGGTATGCGGCTCGATGTTCACTCATGACTTATTTCAGTTTGATTTCGTCCACCAGTTGGTCCACGAGCTTCAGTTGCTTGTCTTTGTTGCTAAGCTGGTCCTGAAGCACTTTTTCCGCGATTTCCACGGAAAGGGAAGCTACCTGGTTTTTTATATCGGCTATTGCAGATTGCTTTTCACCTTCAATGCTCAATTGGGCCTGACGGATGATCTTGTCTGCTTCCTCCTGCGCCTGGGATTTGGCGTCAGCGACCATTTTTTCTTTGATCTCGCGGGCTTCCTTTAACATCGCCTCGCGCTCAGCCCGGGCCTCCTGAAGCAAACGCTCATTGTCGGCAGAGACATTTTGCATTTCCTTCTTGGCGTTTTCGGCAGCGGCCAGCGCATCCTTGATGCCTTCTTCCCGCTCCGAAACGGCCCGCAATATCGGTTTCCAGGCAAACTTGCGCAGCAATAAAAGGAGCAGCACAAAAAGGACGATTTGCCAGATGAAAAGCCCTATTGAAAATTCGTTAATTAATTTTTCCATGGTTACCCTGTGTCTTATGTGATTCCATAAACCCGGCCAACCCATGCCAACCGCATGGATTGCCCGGGCATTTTGATGGTTTAACCGGCGAAAATAGCCGCGAAACCGATTCCTTCGATAAGGGCCGCTGCGATCAACATCGCAGTCTGGATCTTACCATAGGCTTCAGGCTGGCGCGCAATGGCTTCCATTGCACGACCTCCGATCATCCCGATTCCGATACCGGCACCGATTACGGCAAGGCCTGCACCTACTACACTTGGAATTTCCATAAAACAAGTATTAAAAAATTAAACAATACAACTCTAAACACTACCTACAAATGCTCCAGCACAGGCTCCTCTTCATGATCGTGATCATGGTCGTGCTCCTCAGCCGCAAAACCAAAATAAAGTGCTGAGAGCATGGTGAAGATATACGCCTGTAACAGGGCCACTAAAACTTCTATAAGGGATATGGCAAAGCTAAGCCCGAAGGACAAAGGCCCGCCGACCCAGCTTTTGAAGATAAAAATCAACCCGATAAGGCTCATAAGGACCACGTGTCCTGCCGTCATGTTGGCATACAAACGGATCAGCAGGGCAAACGGCTTGATAAAGATCCCCAGGATCTCAATGGGGACCAGAATAATGTAGATCACCATTTTTCCGTACCAGGGCATCCCGTTGCCAAGCGGGTCGAATATGTGTTTCCAGTAGTCCTTCGTCCCGGTGAAATTGGTCATCAAAAAGACGATCAGGGCGAGGGCCGTGGTCACCGCGATGTTTCCGGTCACATTGACCCCCAGGGGAGTAAGGCCGAACATGTTCAGGAACCAGATGAAGAAAAACACCGTGAGCAGAAAGGGCATGTACCTACGGTATTTCTTCTCGCCGATATTCGGGATGGCGATGTCGTCGCGGATATACAATACGATCGGTTCGAAGAATTTGGCCACCCCTGTGGGGACACCGCCGCTTTTCTCGTATTTCCGGGCCATACTGGAAAAGAGCCAAAGCAGGAGCAGCCCGGTCACCAGCATCATGACGACGTTCTTGGTGATGGAAAGGTCGAGCGGTTTTGTATTGGTGGGATGGTCTTCAGCGTCGAAGACCAGGGTGCCCTCCGCATCTGTTTTGTAAATCTTGCTGTGGTAGAGACGGTAGTAATTGCCCCCTGATTCGGCCACGGTTTCCCCGTGGTGGAATTTGGATGAGGAAAAGACCCTCAGCCCGCCATCCCAGAGGATCACAGGCAACGGAAAGCCCCAGTGTACGGTGTTGCCGTTGTCATCCGTATAAGATGCGATCGAAAAATCGTGAGAATCCTGAAGGTGGTGTTCAATGTATTCTTTGATTTCAGCCTTTGTGCCTTCAGGTCCGGTGGAAGCGCCTGAAGCGTCTTTGGCGAACAAAACCGGCCCCAAACAAAGGATAAAAAATCCGGCCAGGAAATTATTCACAAAGGGAGTTCGCATATCGCTCGAATCTAGGGGTCTCTAAAAATCGGTGCAAATGTAAGCTATTCCCTTAAAAAGAAAAAAGCATTTGCGCTTTATTTTAACCGCCTGAAACCGGCTTATCCGGGGTTTTCCTTTTCGAGTTTTTTTAGCAGCTGGGCCGCGAAAAAGGTCTCCAAAACCAGGGCCAGGAAATAGGGGATAAAGAAGCTTGCAAATTCACTCTGTCCGATATCCC
>CAZUZE010000330.1:0-2824 GCA_964624565.1 uncultured Robiginitalea sp. | reverse complement strand
GGAACCTCACCCTGGACATCCTTGAAACCCAGGAACAGCGAAAATACCAGCATATTCGGCAGGCCCTGCTCAATGGCATGGCACTGGAACAGTCGTTGGGGGCGAATCCTTTCAAGTACGGCATTGTGGGAGCTTCGGATACGCATACAGGCATCCCCCACCACGATGAAGACGCCTTTTGGGGGAAACACACCACCAATGAGCCAGGCGTCAGGGAACGGGTCACAGAAGTCACCAAAAAACTCAACGGTGCGACCCGGTACGGGTATGCGTATACTTCTGCAGGCTATACGGCTGTTTACGCCGAAGCCAATACGCGGGCCGATATCTGGGACGGGATGAAGCGCAAAGAAGCGTATGGAACTACCGGGACACGAATCGACTTACGTGTATTCGGGGGTTTTGAATATGGCGCGAATGACCTGGGCAGCCTGCTGGAGGCAGGGTATCAAAAAGGGGTTCCAATGGGAGGTGACCTGAAAAATCCCGGGAACGGAAAGGCTTTAACCCTGATGATACATGCCAAAAAGGACCCGATCTGGGCCAACCTGGACCGCATCCAGGTTATAAAAGGCTGGATCGAGGATGGCGAACCAATGGAAAGGGTTTACGACGTGGCCTGGAGCGGGGACCGCAAACCCGACGCTTCGGGGAAACTGCCAACTGTAGGAAATACGGTAAACCTGGAAAATGCCAGTTTCGAGAATACGATCGGAGCACCTGAGCTGATGACCGTCTGGGAAGACCCGGATTTTGACCCGGAGCAGGCTGCTTTCTACTACGTGCGAATTTTGGAAATTCCCTCACCCACCTGGATTTTATACGACAAGGTGAGGAAAGGCCTAGCCAATATACCCGACATAGCGCCCCTGACCCAGCAGGAGCGGGCATGGAGCTCGCCAATCTGGTACCATCCCAATTAATCCAAAGACAGCGCGAATTATGCATCTATCATTGAGAAATCCGTTGCTGATATTGTTTGTTTTACTCTGTGTAGGTTGCGGGGACACCCCTGTAAAAATAACGGGCACGGGCCTGAACAATGATCCGGAGGTGTCTATCGGTGCTGAACCTGGAGACCAGGACGCTGCCGCTAAATCTCCCGACCATCCGGTGATCGAGGGCATCGCACCTGCCAATGGGGCGCTCATAGAGTACTTTGACCAGGGCCAGGGGGATGCCTTTGTCCTGTTATCGGGCAGGGGGCTGGATGTAGGTTACCTGGCACCTTTGGCAAAATCCCTCTCCGAGGCAGGTTTCAGAGCAATTAGGATCAATCGACGGGGGGCCGGGAATTCTAAGGGAGACCTCTCGGACATTACCTATCACACGCATGCGGCGGATATCAAGGGGGTCTTGGATCATCTTGGTATTTCCCGCGCACACATCCTGGGACATGCGGTTGGAAACAGAATCGCAAGAATTTTTGACGCGGACTTTCCACAGGCTACCCAATCGGTGGTCCTGATGCCAGCCTCGGGAAAGGTGGGATCTTCCGAGGAAGAAAAAGAAGCGACAAGCAAAATGTTCAAACCCGGAGCCACAGAGGACGAAATCATGAATGGCATGAGGTATATGGTAGGTGATCCTGCAAACAGCCAAAGGGTTTGGGAAATCCTCAAATATTCGAGTCTTACCGATCCGGCAACTATGAAATCCGAAGTATCCACAACCGCTCCCGTGGAAGAATGGTGGGCTCCTGGCGGGCACACCCCTTACCTGGTCCTGCATGGTACTGAGGATAAGTCAGCCCCAATAGAAAATGCCCACCTGTTGCAAAAAGACCTCGGTGAACGCATGACCCTTGTGGCCCTGGACGGCCTGGGCCACCTGGCTCCTGTCGAGGACCCGGATCGGGTTACAAAAGCCATCCTGGAATATTTTAAGAAATAATGAGATGCAAACCGCTTTAACACCCGACATTAATACAGCATCACTATGACAGCGAAATTAATTGTCAGAACTCTTGCCTCCCTGGTTTTGTTTTTTTCGATATTCCGGGTTTCCTCCCAGGCGGAGCCCCCCACTACCTGGCTAATGCCGCCAAAGGATCTTTGGGCCTTCAGCTATCAGTATCTGGACCTGGAATCGAACATTACCCCATCCTCGGACGTTGTCCTGGCCAACGGGGTCATAAATGCCTATGTAAACGCCATCCCCATCGTGCGCAGCTTTGCCATCGGTGGCGCTATTGCCCAGGTTTTTGTCGTGCCCACCTTCGGGAATCTAAGGGCTTCCGTAAACATCAATGACATCCCCGGATTCGGGGACTTCGAGCTCGATCCAAATGAGTTCGAGATCATCGATAAGACAGGCATGATGGATTCCCAGGTGAATTTCCGCGTCGGGCTTCACAACGCTCCCGCCCTCAATATCATAGAGCTCAGCCAATGGGAACGGAAGTTCCAGGTGTACGGGTTTCTCGGGGTTACGGTCCCCACAGGAGAATACACTTACGGCCGCAGGATCAACCTTGGGGCGAACCGATGGGCTTTTCGACTAGGGGCACCGATGGTCCTGCCCCTGAATCAGAATAAAAAAAGGCCTGCAGACCTTGAATTTATTCCCAGCGTCACTTTTTTTACGAACAACAACGACCCCTTTATCGGGGATACCAAGCGACAGAAAGCGCTTCTCCGGTTGAATGCAGCAGCTACAAAGTACTTTACCCCAAAGTTTTATGCCTCCCTCGCCGCGGGCTATCAATACGGCGGGATTGCCGAAATCGACGATCTTCCAAAAGGGGAACGCATAGAACAACTGGGGGCCGGGGTGACAGGGGGCTACACCATCGCATCCATAATACGGGTCCAGGCTTCCCTGG
>CAZUZE010000329.1:0-2824 GCA_964624565.1 uncultured Robiginitalea sp. | reverse complement strand
AATGGCGGAACTGATTCGCGCCCATCCTGGAAAAATGTACGATCTGAACCCCCAGTAAACCGACCGGGCGGTCGGATGAGGCGAATTCTGGAACCCTTTTATTGCAAAAAGGAAGTTTCAACGGCCGTACATGCCGATTGTCTGTCCGTGTCCCGATTGTCGGACCTGCGGCCTGAAGCAAAACCGACCAGGCGGTCGGAACGGGACTAATTCAGTACCCGAGCTTTGCACGGACCCTTTCAAGCACGGAATCGGCCACAACACGCGCTTTATCGGCCCCCAGGGATAGGGCTTCGTCTACCTCGTCCCGATGTGCCATGTAATAGTGGAACCGTTCCCGGGCTTCTCCAAATTTTTCGGTGATACACTCATACAGGGCCTGTTTGGCATGCCCGTATCCGTAATGCCCGCCGAGGTAATTGGCCCGCATTTCAGCTATCTCCCCGGGTGTGGCCAGAATTTGGTACAGGGCAAAAACGGTATCTGAATCCGGGTCTTTCGGATCCTCCAGGGGGGTGCTGTCTGTCACAATGCCCATAATTTGTTTTCGAAGGGCCTTGTCGGGAAGGAAAATATCGATCAGGTTTCCCTTGCTCTTGCTCATTTTTTCCCCGTCCGTGCCCGGAATGTACATGGTGCCCTCCTGCACACGGGCTTCCGGGATTACAAAGGTTTCCCCCATCTGGGCGTGAAACCTCAAAGCCACATCCCGGGTCATCTCCAGGTGTTGCAGCTGGTCTTTCCCTACCGGCACATAATCTGCATCGTAGAGGAGGATGTCCGCCGCCATAAGCATGGGATAGGTAAACAGCCCCACATTCACGTCTTCAAGCCTGTCCGCTTTGTCCTTGAAGGAATGGGCGAGTGTCAGCCGCTGATAGGGAAAGAAACAGCTCAGGTACCAGGAGAGCTCTGTCACCTGGGGCACGTCACTCTGGCGGTAAAAGACGGTTTTGGCGGGATCCAGTCCAAAGGCAAGCCATGTGGCGGCAGTCGCATAGGTGTTTTCCTTAAGCTGTTCCCCATCCTTAATTTGGGTCAGGGAATGCATGTCGGCGATGAAGAGGAAAGCATCGTTTTCAGGCCTGGAGGCCATCTCAATGGCCGGTATGATGGCTCCGAGGATATTTCCCAAATGAGGCGTTCCTGTACTTTGAATCCCGGTTAGAATCCGTGGCATGGGCTGGCATTTTTGTCAGGAGACAAAAATAACCCAAATAGAACAACCCTGCCAAAATTCTTACATTTGACCCTATGCTGGTTCTCTTGAGGAAATCGGGGCAGGCCCTGTACAGAATATGGTTTTACGCCCTGGTTATAATACCAATCATTATATTTTTACCTTTCCTGATCGTCTTTACAATCTCTGAACGGACCTATCCCCAGTTTTTCTGGCTTGCCCGTAACCTCTGGGCCCCCGTAATCCTCTATGGAATGGGGTGTCCTCCGAGGATCACCTACAGGGAACGTTTGAAGCGGTCACAGAGCTATATGCTCGTTGCCAACCATACGAGCATGCTCGATATCATGCTCATGCTCAGGGTCAGCCGGAACCCCTTTGTCTTTGTGGGCAAAAAGGAACTGGAAAGCCTCCCCATTTTCGGGTTTTTCTACAAGCGGGTCTGTATCCTGGTGGACAGGGATGACAGCAGAAGCAGATCGGGGGTATACCTCCGTGCGAAAAAGCGCCTCGAAAGGGGGCTTAGCATCTGCATTTTCCCGGAAGGGGGGGTGCCCGAAGAGTCGGTGATCCTGGATTCCTTTAAAGACGGGGCCTTCAAAATGGCTATCGCACACGGCATACCCGTAGTGCCCATGACGTTTTACGACACCAAAAAGCGGTTTCCTTTCCGTTTTTTCAGCGGTGCGCCGGGTCCCCTCCGGACGGAAGTTCATCGCTTTGTAAGCACAAAAGGCCTGGGGTCCGGGGCTGCCGCAGGACTCAGGGAAAGCGTCCGCGCACTTATTCTGGAAAGCCTGCTCAAAGGGCCTGAAGCCCGGGGGTAAGCGCCTATATTTCCACCCTCAGTCAAAAACCAAAAGGTATAAAAACAGGAACAAGGGTCCTGGTTGGTTCTACAGGCCTTAGAATCGAAAACTCAACCCACTATACACCCCGACCGAATAAGGCCTGAAGCTTCCTTCGGTTTGCGAGAAGGTATTGAGCTGGTATTTGAACATGGGCTGCAGGTTGAGTTCCAGGCGCTGGTTCAGCCGATAGAACACCCCAAGGCCAAAGTTCGTGCTGAAATTCAGGGGGTTCATCGTATTGGATTCCCCCATCTCCGTTATCGTCCCGGAGGATTCAAGGCTTACCGTGTTGTTCATCAGGAAAAGGGAGCTCATTCCACCGATCAGGTGGAGCCCCCATTTTTTGTCGATAAGCGTATACTGCATTTCTACCGGGACTTCAAGATAGCCAAACTCCTGGACCATCTGCCCCTGACGCGCCGGACTGGGGGCCAAAATATCAACGGCCTCCGGTTGCTGGGGCTCCTGTGCACCGCTGGCGGTGCTGTGCACGACCAGGCTCCGTGAATTTTCGGAATAGCTGATGCTCCGGATCAGGGAACTCGGCCCGGCCCCGGGCGAGGAGGTGAATCCTATATCCTCAGTGTTATATCCGTAATCCACCCTGTGGACCCCGGAGCGGATGCTGATGCGCCTGGAAACCTTGTAGGCTACCTGCAGGCCGTAGCTCATATTGACTGTTCCCGATTTTGAGTTGTTTACGAAATTCTGGTCAATAGGGGATCCGTTTCCGAACGAATCAAAATAGACAGGTGCCAGGGTGGGCCCGACCGACCATTTGCCTCCCGGTTCC
>CAZUZE010000328.1:0-2824 GCA_964624565.1 uncultured Robiginitalea sp. | reverse complement strand
AAAAAGGATTAAACCAGCGGTTGTTCAGGCAGTTCATCAGGCCGGTACGCGCCCTGTGGACCATCACCCATAGGTTAGACGGTGTGATGTTCATTTCTTTACAAATATCCTCGGTACTCCATTTTTCTATGGTTTTCAAAGAAAATGCACGGGCGTGGTTTCCCGGCAGTCCGGAGAGGCATTCCTGAATGGCCAGCCCCAGTTCCGCATTCTCGATAGGATCATTTTCCCTGGTACTATCCGGATCGGAAATCTGCCTTGGGGCCCAGTCCCCATCCCCATCCCCATCGAATTCGCGATTAAGGGACAGGCGCCCTCTCTCAAGCCGGGTGTTTGCCCGTCGGTAATGGTCTATGATTTTATGCTTTAGGATGGCCACCAGCCAGGTCCGTTCCGCCGCATTTCCCTCAAACCTTTCAGAGGCCTGCAGGGCCGAGACAAAAGTATCCTGCAGCAGGTCCTTCGCGATTTCTTCCGAACCCACCCGGGAGAGTGCATAGTTGTACAGGTAGTCCGCATAGCGGTCCACCCAGCCTTCAGGATGTAGTTTTTGGGGGTTGCCTTCTGAATCCACCATCCTAAGGTAATAGAATTTAGGAAGAATAGATTTATCTTTAGGTCAGTAAAAAACGACCCCATGAGAAAGACGCTTTTACTTTTCGCCCTGGCCCTGGCCCTGTTTGCCTGTGAGCAGAAACGCCAGATGCCCATCACCGAATTTTCAGAGCAGGAGCTGGGAGCCAATGATTTGCTGGTCGACGTGAGGACTCCCGGGGAGTATGCGGAAGGCCATTTTGAGGGGGCTGCCAATATCGACTGGATGTCGGATGGCTTCCTGCAGGCCTGGGATACCATCCCCAAAAAGGGCACGGTCTACCTCTACTGCAAAAAAGGGGGCCGCAGCGCCATGGCTGCCCACGTCCTCGATTCCCTGGGGTATCGCGTGGTGGACCTGACCGGTGGCTGGGACGCCCTGTCCGAGCAGGAGGAATAAGGCGTGAGCCGTGGGAGGCCGATTCAGGGTTTCTCGGGGACCAGGCCCGCCCGTTCCAGCAGGGCCCGGGGATCGGGCTTGCGACCCCTGAAGCGGATGTAGAGTTCCATCGGGTCCTCCGTGCCCCCCCTGGAGAGGATTTCTGCCCTGAACTTTTCGGCCACTTCCCGGTCGAAGATCCCTTTTTCCCTGAAATACGAGAAGGCATCCGCATCCAGGACCTCAGCCCATTTATAACTGTAATACCCGGCCGAATACCCGCCCTGGAAAATATGCGAAAAGGAGGTGCTCATGCAGGTTTCCGGGTGGTCCGGAAGGAGGAGTGTGGGGCCGAAAGCCTCGTTCTCATAGGATTTGACATCGGTACCCCCCCGGGGGTCCCTGCCATGCCACGCCATGTCGAGCATCCCGAAACTCAGCTGCCGTACCGTGGCCATCCCCTCCAGGAAGTTGGCGCTGGCCCGGATGCGCTCCACCAGGTCTCCGGGGATGACTTCCCCGGTTTTATAATGGCGCGCAAAAAGCGCCAGGGCCTCGGGCTCATAGCACCAGTTTTCCATGATCTGGCTGGGGAGCTCCACAAAATCCCAGTATACGGAAGTTCCCGAGAGGCTCGGGTAGGTGCTGTCCGCAAGCATCCCGTGCAGGGCGTGCCCGAACTCGTGGAAGAGGGTTGTCACCTCGGTAAAGGTTAGCAGGGAAGGGGTACTGGCCGTCGGGCGGGTGAAGTTGCAGACAATGGAGATATGCGGCCTTTCGTTTTTTCCCTCTTTTCGGAACTGGGGCTTGTAGGAGGTCATCCAGGCGCCGGCGCGCTTGCCGGGACGCGGGTGGAAATCCGCGTAAAAAATGGCCATTGGGGCTCCCGATTCATCCGTGACGCGGAACCCCTGCACCTCCTCGTGGTAGGTCTCGATCCCCGGGTCTTTTATAAAACGGAGCCCGAACAGGTCTCCGGCGATCCCGAACATCCCCTCCAGGACCCCGTTTAGCTCAAAATACGGCTTCAGCTGGGCCTCGTCCAGGTCAAAGGTCTCCTTTTTCAATTTTTCGCTGTAATAGGCACTGTCCCACTTTTCGAAAGATTCAATCCCGTCGGTCCTCAGGGCATAGGCTTTCAGGCCTGCCACCTCGCGATGCGCTGCCGGAAGCGCTTTTTCCAAAAGGTCATCCAGGAATTGCTGTACAGCTTCCGGGGTTTTGGCCATGCGTTCCTCCAGGACGAAGCCCGCATGGTTCTCGTATCCCAGCAGCCTTGCCCTCCGGAACCTCAGGGCGGCGATCTCCCTGAGGACTTCGCAGTTGTCCAGGTCGTCACCGTGGAAAGCGCGGCTTCCGAAGGCCAGCGCCATCTTTTTTCTGAGTTCCCGGTTTTCGGCATATTTCATGAAGGGGAGGTAGCTCGGGTAATCAAGGGTGAACACCCACCCTTCGAGCCCTTCGGCCTCTGCCATCATCCGGGCTGCTTCTTTCTCCGATTCAGGGAGTCCCGAGAGCGCCCCGGCGTCTGTGAGGTGGAGTTTGAATTTCTGTGTTTCCTCGAGCACGTGTTCCCCAAAGGTGAGTTTGAGGGTGGAAAGCGCCTTGTCAATGTTCCTGAGCTCCTCCTTATCCCCGGCGGACAGCAGGGCGCCGTTGCGCTGGAAGTGCCTGAATTTACGGGTCAGCAGCATCTGCTGTTCCGGGGATAGTCCCTTCATATCCGTGTTTTCGTAGACTTCCTTCACACGTTTGAAAAGCGACTCGTTCAGGGTGATGTCATTGCCAAATGCCGCCAACATGGGGGATATTTCCTGGGCGAGTTTCTGGATTTCCGGGTTGGTCTCGGCT
>CAZUZE010000327.1:0-2833 GCA_964624565.1 uncultured Robiginitalea sp. | reverse complement strand
GGGTGGTGATCAGCAGCCGGAAACAGGAGGCGGTGGACGCCGTCGCAAAGGAATTCGCGGATTCCGGGCTGCAGGCCATCGGGATCCAATGCCATATCGGGGATGCCGCCGAGCGGGAACACCTGATTTCCCAAACCACGAAGGAACTCGGGGGGATCGACATCCTGGTCAACAATGCGGCCATCAACCCCTACTACGGCCCCCTGGAGGGATCGGCCGAAGGGGTGTTTGACAAGATCATGGAGGTGAACGTGAAGGCGCCCTGGCTGCTCTCCAACCTGGCCCTTCCCCATATGAAAGCCGCCGGGGGCGGGAGCATTATCAACATTTCCTCCGTGGAAGGGCTGCGCCCTGGGTTCGGCCTGGGCCTTTACAGCGCCACCAAATCCGCCCTGATCGCCCTGACCCAGAACCAGGCCAAGGAATGGGGGCGGCATGGGATCCGGTCCAACGTCATCTGCCCGGGCCTGATCAAGACCAAGTTCAGCGAGGGCCTCTGGGCGGACGAGGCACTGGTCACCCGTTTTACCAAACACCTTCCCCTGGGCAGGATTGCCGATCCCGACGAAATGGCGGGGCTGGTCATGCTGCTGGCCTCCGATGCGGGGTCCTATATGACGGGAGGGGTCTATGTGGCCGACGGCGGGTATATGGTAGCCGGATAAACCGAAGACAACTGAGCGCACAAGTATGAACTTTCAATACAGCGAGAAATCCCTGGCACTGCAGGAGCGGTTAAAAGCCTTTATTGAGGGACACATCCTCCCGGTGGACGGGGAAGTCGAAGCCTTTTCCCGGGACCCGGCGAACCTCTGGAAGAAATGGCCCGGCCTGGAGCCCCTGAAGGAAGCTGCCCGGAAGGAAGGGTTGTGGAACCTCTTCCTGCCCAGGGATTACAAGGCCTTCAGCCCGGGGCTGACAAACCTGGAATACGCCCCCCTGGCCGAACTGATGGGACGGACCCGCTGGGCGTCGGAAGTCTTCAACTGCAGCCCCCCGGATACTGGGAACATGGAAGTCCTGGCCCGGTACGGCAGCCCGGAACAACAGGAAAAATGGCTGGCCCCCCTGATGCAGGGAACCATGCGGTCCGCTTTCCTGATGACCGAACCCGGGGTGGCCTCCTCTGACGCGACCAATATGGAAACCTCCATTGTGGCGGACCAGGGGGACTACCTGGTCAGCGGCCGCAAATGGTGGTCCTCCGGGGCCATGGACCCGGAGTGTAAAATTGCCATCGTCATGGGCAAAACGGACTTTGACGCCCCCCGCCACCAGCAGCACAGCATGATCCTGGTGCCCATGGATGCCCCGGGGCTCAAAATCATCCGCCCGTTGAGCGTATTCGGGTACCTGGATTCCCCCGAAGGACATGCGGAAATCATCCTGGAATCGGTGCGGGTGCCAAAGTCCAACCTCATCCTGGGGGAAGGCCGCGGGTTTGAAATCGCCCAGGGCCGGCTGGGCCCGGGGCGCATCCACCACTGCATGCGGCTGATCGGCCTGGCCGAACGGGCCCTTGAGCTGATGTCCGAACGCGCCACCACACGCAGCCCGTTTGGAAGGAGCCTGGACACCTATTCCAGCATCCGGCAGGAGGTGGCCCGCTCGGCCTGTGAGATCGAGCAGGCGCGGCTCCTCGTGCTCTCTGCAGCGGACAAAATAGACCGGATGGGCAGCAAAGACGCCCGGGACCTCATTTCCATGATCAAGATTGCCGTGCCGTCCATGGCGGCCACTGTGATTGACCGCGCCATACAGGTCATGGGCGGGATGGGCGTCAGTGCAGATACCCCCCTGGCGCATTTTTACGCGGCCGCGCGGAGCCTGCGCCTGGCGGACGGGCCGGACGAGGTCCATATGAGCCAGCTCGGCAAGGCACTCATCAAGAAATTCAGTACACAAAATGGGTGATGCGACGGCCACACGACCGGTACGCCCCGGGGAGGAACTCCCCGATGCGCCCCTGAGGCGATTCCTGCTGGAGTCGGGCCTGCTCGGGGACGAGAAGAGCCCCATCGAAGTGCGGCAGTTTAAAAACGGATATTCCAACCTGACCTACCTCCTCCTTTTTGAAGGCAGGGAATACGTGCTCCGGCGGCCCCCCTTTGCCGCCCCCAAGCGGGGCCACGACATGGGGCGGGAATACGGGGTGCTGCACAAACTGCACAGGGTATTCCCGAAAACCCCGCAGGTATTTGCTTTCTCCGAAGACCCGGAAATTTTGGGCGCCCCCTTTTACATCATGGAAAAGGTGGACGGCATCATCCTCTCGGCCAGGGAAGCTAAGGAGCGCAGCCCCTCCCCTTCGGAATTCCAGACCATCGCCAGCACCTGGCTCGAGACCTTTGTGGAACTCCACGAGGTGGATTACCGGGAAGCCGGCCTGGAATCCCTCGGAAGGCCGGAGGGCTATGTGGCCCGGCAGGTGACCAACTGGGGGAAGCAATACCTGGCCGCAGCCACGGAGAAGGTCCCCTCGGCCAAAAAAGTAATGGCCTGGATGCAGGCCCATCAGCCCAAATCCTACCAGCACAGCCTGATCCACAACGACTACAAATACGACAACCTGGTATTCAGGGACGCCGGCTGGACGGAGGTGGCCGCCATCTTGGACTGGGAGATGTGCACCCTGGGCGATCCGCTCATGGACCTGGGCACTTCCCTGGGGTACTGGACGACGGCCACCGACCCGGAATTCATGAAACAGGGGCTTCCGTCCCCCACGGTCCTGGAGGGCAACCCCTCCCGGTCTGAAATCGTGGAGGCCTATGCGGCCCTCAGTGGCAGGGATGTCTCCAACCTCACCTTTTACTACGCCTACGGGTTGTTC
>CAZUZE010000326.1:0-2839 GCA_964624565.1 uncultured Robiginitalea sp. | reverse complement strand
GAACGGATGCCCTTGCCATTGAACGGACCCGACTGGCCAATGAACGCACGTTTCTGGCTTATTTCCGGACCTTTATCGTCATCCTGAGTTCCGGGCTGGCCATCCTCAAAATTGAAGTCCTGCAGGAGATCCGGGACATCGGGTATTTTTTGACCATCCTATCGCCCCTCTTGCTGATTATCGGGGTCGTGCGGTTCCTCTACGTCAAGCGGCAAATACGGAAATTCTACTATCCCAGCGCCATCACAGACTCCCAATAGGTCGCAGCACCTGTCCTCGGGAAGCGCCCGAATCAGGGGGATGCTTCAGCCCCCTTGTTGGCCAGCTGGCCGCAGGCCGCATCGATATCCTTGCCGCGGGAACGGCGGACGGTGACCGTTATCCCTTCCCCTTCCAGGGCCCGGACGTATGCCTGCACCGCTGATTCCGAAGCCTGGCGGAATTCCCCGTCATCGATCGGGTTGTATTCGATGAGGTTCACCTTGCAGGGGGCCACCCGGCAGAACTCCAGTAGGGCGCTGATATCTTCAGGCCGGTCGTTGATCCCCTCCCAAACCACGTACTCATAGGTCACCCGGCTCCGGGTCTTCTCATACCAGTACCCG
Source organism: uncultured Robiginitalea sp. (assembly GCA_964624565.1). Classification (GTDB taxonomy): domain Bacteria; phylum Bacteroidota; class Bacteroidia; order Flavobacteriales; family Flavobacteriaceae; genus Robiginitalea. Next base: position 2,234 of record CAZUZE010000326.1, on the reverse strand, counting down.
ATCGCCTCCCGCAAGGCCTCCAGGGGCATTTTGGCATTGAAGGGCATGATACTTGTCCGTGTGGCGTCCACGGCGGAATGCAGGGAGACCGCCAGTTTGCACCGAAGGCCCTCATCCGCCAGTTTCCGGATCATCTTATGGACCCCTGAGGTGGAAACCGTAATCCGTTTGGGCGACATCCCCAGGCCTTCGTCCGAGGTGATCATACGGATCGCCTGGACCACATTAGGATAGTTCATAAGGGGCTCCCCCATCCCCATAAAGACGATGTTGCTCAGGGGCCTCCCGAAATAGAGACGGCTCTGGCGGTCGATCACCACCACCTGGTCAAAGATTTCATCCGGATTCAGGTTGCGCATCCGCTTCAGGCGCGCCGTGGCGCAGAACCGGCAGTCGAGGCTGCACCCTACCTGGCTCGACACACAGGCCGTCGTCCGGGTTTCGGTTGGGATCAGTACCGATTCGACGATCAGGCCATCGTGCAGTCGGACCGCATTTTTGATGGTGCCATCCTGGCTTCGCTGCATCTGGTCCACAGCGATGTGGTTGATTGTAAAATGGGCAGCCAGCAAGTCGCGGTGCCTCAGGGAGAGGTTGGTCATCGCCTCAAAGGAATGAGCGCCCTTCTGCCACAGCCATTCATAGACCTGGTTCCCGCGGAATGCCTGTTCACCCCTTTCGGTAAAAAAGGTGCGCAGGGCCTCCCGGCTCAGTTTTCTGATATCGCTTTTCTCGGCTGTATCCATGTCAGTTCCTGGTAAGCCGGCTGTGTTTCCAAAAGAAAATGGCGCTCCTAAAGGATGAGCATGGCATCCCCGTAGGAGTAAAACCGGTATTGTTCCAAAATGGCTTCCTTATAGGCGCGTTTCATCAGATCGTGCCCGATAAAGGCCGAAACCATCATCAATAGGGTAGATTTCGGGAGGTGGAAGTTCGTGATCATCGCATTGGCGATGCTGAAATCGTAAGGCGGGAAAATGAACTTGTTCGTCCAGCCCTGGTGGGTGTTCAGCATCTGCTCGGATGATACGGCACTTTCAAGGCCCCGCATCACCGTGGTACCCACGGCACATACCCTTCGCTTCTCCCGCTTTGCCTTGTTGACGATCTCCGTGGCGCGCTCCTCGATGATCAGCTCCTCGCTGTCCATCTTGTGCTTGGAAAGGTCCTCAACCTCAACCGGGTTGAAAGTACCCAGGCCGACGTGAAGGGTGAGCTCCGCAAAATTGATACCCTTGATCTCCAGCCGCTTGAGCAGGTGTTTTGAAAAGTGCAGTCCTGCTGTCGGGGCTGCCACGGCGCCTTCGTGCTTGGCGTAGATGGTCTGGTAGCGCTCTTCGTCAGAGGGTTCTACCTCCCTCTTGATGTACTTGGGAAGGGGCGTCTGGCCCAGCTCGCGCAGCTTGCGGCGGAAATCCGGATAGGAACCGTCATAGAGGAACCGAAGCGTTCTCCCCCGGGAAGTGGTATTGTCGATCACTTCAGCCACCAGGGTCTCATCGTCCCCGAAATACAATTTGTTGCCGATGCGGATTTTGCGCGCCGGGTCTACCAGCACGTCCCACAGGCGCTGTTCCTGATTTAATTCCCGAAGGAGGAAGACTTCAATCCGCGCCCCGGTTTTCTCCTTGTTCCCAAAAAGGCGGGCGGGAAATACCTTGGTATTGTTGAGCACCATGACATCGCCTTCGTCAAAATAGTCGATCAGGTCCCTGAAGAGCCGGTGTTCTATCTTGCCCGTATCGCGATGAATCACCATCAACTTTGATTCATCCCGGTGGTCGGCCGGGTATTCTGCGAGCAGTTCTTTAGGTAATTCAAAGTTGAAATGTGATAATTTCATAAAGTGCTGGGAGTTTTCAGTTTTGCGGGTGCAAATATACGACCCGGCCATAGTGGATGTCAAGTAAATACCCTTAATTCTGACGGGATGCCCGGATCCCTGAGGGCTGCGGCAGCACAATAAATAACCTACCGTGCCTTTGAAAGCAGGGAATGCCTTGCCAATTGCCCTCGAAATTATACCTTTAAAGGCCGAGTGCGGTGCACTTTAGAAAATGAGAGCCAACCAATCCCTTTTTTGCCTGGCTTTGGCAGTTTGCCTCCTTTCCGCCTGCAAGCCGGGGCAGGCAACCCGGCAGGCAGCAGGCGCCGGAACCACGGCACCTGCAGGGGCCCCGAATTCCTATTTTACCTCTAACCACGAAGCTATGACCCTGAACAACCCCTATTTT
>CAZUZE010000325.1:0-2841 GCA_964624565.1 uncultured Robiginitalea sp. | reverse complement strand
GGCTGTTGCGGCCTCGAGGAACATCCCCGAAGGGGGGACCACGGTCTGCCTCACCCGTTACGGGAATGTGATGGCCTCGCGCGGGTCCGTCATCCCCTTGTTCCTAAAACAGATCAAGGAGGGGCTGCCCATTACGGTCACCGACCCGAAAATGACCCGCTTTCTGATGTCCCTGGAGGATGCCGTGGACCTTGTCTTGTTTGCCTACGAGCACGGGAACCAGGGCGACCTTTTTGTCAACAAGGCCCCGGCGAGCACCATCGGGGACCTGGCTGAAGCCATCCGGGACCTGGCAAAAGCAGACAACGAGATCAAGGTGATCGGCACCCGCCACGGGGAAAAGCTCTACGAGACGCTGTGTACCCGGGAGGAAATGCAGAAGGCCGTCGACATGGGGGATTTCTACCGCATCCCGGCCGACAACCGCGACCTGAACTACAGCCGGTACTTCTCGCAAGGGGAGGTCAATATCAGCGAGATCGAGGACTACCATTCCCACAATACGCAGCGCCTGTCCATGGAGGAGCTGAAGGAAACATTGCTCAACCTGCAGTACATAAAGGAAAACCTGTAAATGCCTGCTGAGCTGATACGCGGTTCGCGTTTTATGGATGCCCGCGGCAACCTGGACTTCTTCAATTTATTCGACATGTCGGAGATTGTCCGGATGTACCGCATCATGCCGGGGGACATCACTACAATCCGCGCCTGGCAGGGTCATAGGAACGAACGAAAATGGTTTTATTGCCTCTCGGGTTCATTTGTCGTAAATCTCATACCCTTGTCCGAATTTACGGACAAATCCTCTGGGATTGCCCCTGAAATCTATACCTTGCATTCCAATTTTCAAGAAATCCTGGCGATTCCAGGAGGTTACGCCAACGGTTTCAAACCCCTGGAAATTGGCTCGGAGCTCCTGGTTTTTTCCGACAAGGGCCTGGAAGATTCTCAGGCAGATGATTTCCGGTTTGATCTGACCGACCGGCCTTTTATAGAACCGAATTGAAGAAGATGAAGAAAATTGGCATTACCGGACAAGCCGGGTTTGTAGGATCCCATTTGTTCAATACCCTAAACCTGAAGGAAGGTGTTGAATTAGTCCCCTTTAAAAGGTCCTTCTTTGATTCCCCGAAAGCCCTGGACGGTTTTGTGGCCTCCTGTGATGCCATCGTGCACCTGGCGGCGATGAACCGGCATGAAGACCCGCAGGTCATCTATGACACCAATCTCCGGTTGGTCGACGAACTGATTGCCTCCCTGGAGCGCACCGGCGCCAACCCGCATATCGTGTTCTCCTCCTCTACCCAGGAGGAACGGGACAACCTGTACGGGAAATCCAAAAAGGAGGGGAAACTGCGCCTTATGGCCTGGGCCGAAAAAAACCGGGGCCGGGTTACCTCCCTTACGATCCCGAACGTCTTCGGGCCCTTCGGGAAGCCGAACTACAACTCTGTCGTGGCGACCTTCTGCCATAAAGTGGCCCGGGGCGAATCGCCCGAGATTATACAGGACAATGAGATCGGCCTGATCTATGTGAATGAATTGGTGGCTGAGATCATTGCAGTACTCGAAGCCCAGCCGGATGCGGACAGTGTGTATGGAGCCCCTGAATACCCAATCGAACCCCGGCACAAGAAAAAAGTTTCCGAGATTCTGAAGTTATTGCTCGGTTTCCGGGAGTCCTACCAGAAAAACGGGGTGTTCCCGGACCTTACGGACGATTTCGGGAGGGCCCTTTTCAACACCTATCGCTGCTACATCCCCAGCGACCATTATCCGGTTAAGCTAACAAAGCATACGGACCCCAGGGGCAGTTTTGTAGAGATTACACGCGCCAATACCCCTGGGCAATTCTCCTTTTCGACAACCGTACCTGGGATCACCCGTGGCAACCATTTCCACACCCGTAAGGCGGAACGCTTTGCCGTCATCCAGGGGAAGGCGCGGATCCAGCTCAGGCGGATCGGCACGGACCAGGTGATCAATTACGATTTGGACGGGTCCAGCCCCTCCTACGTGGACATGCCTATCTGGTATACCCACAACATCACCAATACGGGCGATGAAGAACTCATTACCCTGTTCTGGATCAATGAACCCTTTGACCCGGAAGACCCGGACACCTATTTTGAAGACGTAACCCTTTAATGAGAGACATGCTTAAGAAGTTAAAAGTCGTTACCGTGGTGGGCACCCGGCCCGAGATCATTCGCCTGGCCTGTGTTTTAAAAGCCCTGGATGCCAGCGCTGCCATCGAGCATACGCTTATCCACACCGGGCAGAACTACGACTATGAGCTCAACGAGATCTTTTTTGAGGATATGGGGATCCGCAAACCGGACCACTTCCTCAATGCCGCAGGGAAGAATGCCTCTGAAACCGTGGGCAAAATCCTCATTGCCATAGATCCCTTGCTTGAAAAAATAGCCCCGGACGCCTTCCTGGTCCTCGGGGACACCAACAGCTGCCTTTGCGCGATCCCGGCCAAAAAGCGCAAAATCCCCGTATTCCACATGGAAGCCGGGAACCGGTGTTTTGACCAGCGCGTGCCGGAGGAAACCAACCGGAAAATTGTAGACCACGTGGCGGACATCAACCTTACCTACAGCGATATCGCCCGGGAATACCTTTTGAGGGAGGGCCTCTCCCCGGACCGCGTCATCAAGACCGGGAGCCCCATGTTTGAGGTGTTGAACAGCCTTCGTGACAAGATAGAGGCCTCCCCCATCCTCACAACCCTTGGACTGAAGCAACACGAGTATTTCGTCGTATCGTCCCACCGGGAAGAGAACATCAACAACCCAAGGAATTTCGACGGGCTGATGGAGTCCCTGAACCAAA
>CAZUZE010000324.1:0-2855 GCA_964624565.1 uncultured Robiginitalea sp. | reverse complement strand
GCTCGAAGGCCACCTGAAGTCGGATGATTTCTTCGGCGTAGCTTCAAACCCAACCTCCACCCTTGTCTTCACCAGTGTAAAGTCGACCGGGAAAAATTCATATGAAGTCACAGGGGACCTGACCATCAAAGGGATTACCAAACCTGTTACCTTCGACGTTTCCATCTACGGGAGCAAGGCGACCGCCACGATGAAAGTAGACCGGACAAACTATGATATCAAATACGGATCCGGAAGCTTTTTTGACAACCTGGGCGACAAAGCCATCTACGATGAGTTCGACCTCGTGGTAGACCTGGAGTTCTAGGGAATTACGAATACTTTATAAAAAGGCGCCGGCAAAACCCGGCGCTTTTTTTTGGGAGGGATTGGTGATGTGAATATTCCTTTTTATATTTGGACTTCGATGAAAAACGGATTCAATACAATCTGGTGGTGGACGTCAAAACCTGCGTGGTTGTGACCTGAGCCCCTATTGTACTGTTATACAAGGCTTGTCTGTCACGACAAGCCTTTTTTATTTGATACGGATGGCCTACAACTTAAAGACCTTTTACAAGAAAATCCTTGCGGATACCATTACCCCGGTAAGCGTCTACCTCAAGGTGCGGGACCGGTTCCCGGGCAGCATCCTGCTGGAGAGCAGTGATTACCACGCCAATGACAACTCCTTTTCCTATATCTGCTGTAACCCGATTGCCTGGATCTCCGTGGAGGGAAAGACGATAAACCGGGAATATCCGGACGGAACACGGGAGACCAGCCCAATAGGCGGAGATACGGACGTGGCGATGGAAATCCACCGGTTTGCGGGAGCCTTCCGGGTGGAGGACCATGGGTTCAAATTTATCAACAACGGGCTTTTTGGCTATATGACCTACGACGCTGTCCGCTTTTTTGAGGACATCGACATCCGGAAAAAACCGGATTCCCCAGAAATCCCGGACATCTATTACGCAGTATACCAGAACATCATAGCCATTGACCACTTCAAAAACGAGGCCTACCTATTTGCCCACTGTTTTGAGCAGGAAAATAACCTGGGGCAACTCGAACAAATTCTTGCGATCCAGACCTTTGCCACCTACCGTTTTGAACGCAAAGGGGAAAGGGAATCCAACCTGCAGGATGCCGATTACCTCCAGCACGTGGCCCTGGCCAAAAAGCACTGTGCCCGGGGTGACGTTTTTCAGCTCGTGCTCTCCCGGCGCTTCTCCCAGCAATTCAAAGGAGACGAATTCAATGTGTACAGGGCGCTGCGGTCCATAAACCCCTCGCCCTATCTGTTCTATTTTGACTACGGGGATTTCAAGATTTTCGGGAGCTCCCCCGAGGCACAGCTGGTCGTCAAGGACGGGAAGGCAGAAATCCATCCAATAGCGGGTACCTTCCGGCGGACCGGGAACGACCAGGAAGATGCCGCCCTGGCCCGGAAGCTGGCGGGGGACGAAAAGGAAAACAGCGAACACGTAATGCTGGTGGACCTCGCCCGGAACGACCTCAGCCGAAATGGCAATTCGGTACAGGTGGAAACCTATCGGGAAGTACAGTATTTCTCCCATGTCATCCACCTGGTCTCCAAGGTGACCGGGAAAATCAAGCCCGGCACGCCCACCATGAAGGTGGTCGCGGATACCTTCCCGGCCGGCACCTTGAGCGGGGCCCCCAAGCACAGGGCCATGCAGCTTATCGAGACCTATGAGAAGACGAGCCGGAATTACTACGGCGGGGCTATTGGCTTTATGGCATTTGACGGGGATTTCAACCACGCGATAATGATCCGCACCTTCCTGAGCAAAAACCACCAGCTGTATTACCAGGCGGGTGCCGGGCTGGTGGCCGCGTCGGACCCGGGTGCCGAGCTGGAGGAAACCTATAACAAGCTGGGAGCGCTCAACAAGGCACTCGAAATCGCAGAAACACTTTGAAGATGAACCGGGTCCTGGTCATAGACAATTACGACAGCTTTACCTACAACCTGGTCCATTACCTGGAAGACCTGGGCTGTACGGTCGTGGTCAGAAGGAACGACAAACTGGAACTCGATGAACTCTCCGGTTTTGACCGGATCGTCCTCTCGCCCGGGCCCGGTATCCCCGATGAGGCCGGGATACTCAAGGAAGCCATCCGGGTGGCGGCCCCCACCAAGCGGATCCTGGGGGTTTGCCTTGGCCAGCAGGCCATTGCGGAAGTCTTTGGCGGGCGCCTGGTAAACCTGGACCAGGTCTACCACGGGGTGGCCACCGACATAAAGATCCACGGGGATGAGGTGCTCTACCGCGGTTTGCCGGACACCCTCGAAGTGGGAAGGTACCACTCCTGGGTCGTGCACCCGGACCTCCCGCAGTGCCTCGAAGCCACGGCAACGGACCCCACGGGCGCGGTCATGTCGCTCCGGCACCGGGACTACGATATCCGGGCCGTACAGTACCACCCCGAATCCGTCCTGACCCCCCAGGGCAAAAACATCATCGCCAACTGGTTAAACGCAACTCCATGAAAGAGGTTCTAAACAAGCTCATTTCCCACCAGATGCTCAGCCGGGAAGAATCCCGGAGCGTCCTGATCGAAATGGCGTCCGGGACGCACAATACCAGCCAGATCGCCGCCTTCCTCACGGTGTATATGATGCGGAGCGTGACCACCGAGGAACTGGAGGGCTTTCGCGATGCCCTGCTCGAACTATGCCATGCCGTGGACCTCTCGGAATACGGGGCCATCGACCTGTGCGGAACCGGGGGGGACGGCAAGAACACCTTTAATATTTCGACCCTGGCCTCCTTTGTGTGCGCCGGGGCCGGCGTGCCTGTCGCCAAACATGGGAACTACGGGGTCTCATCGACCTGTGGCAGCAG
>CAZUZE010000323.1:0-2885 GCA_964624565.1 uncultured Robiginitalea sp. | reverse complement strand
GATAGATATCCCAAAGGCTCATGGGTATGTGTATGGTTTCCAATATGGACAAGGGAATTCTCGGAAAAGGTTTTTAGTTCAGATTCTTCCATGATCCGGTTAATGTCGCCCTGAGGGGCAAAACTTCCGATCCCAAATTCCCTTGTTATATAATCTTTGATATCCGAAAATCTTTTAGAGATCAACTGATAGATCTCCCTTTTAATTTTCTCTTCGGGTACCCCCCTCTTCCAACGTTCATAAAAAATGACATCGGACCATTGTTTTTCATTAGCCTGAATCAGATGAGTCGTGATAAAAAAGACCGCAGGCACGTCATACTTTTTCAATAATTCCAGACACCATGTATTATTGAAGTATCCATCGTCGAAAGTCAACATCCCATATTTACCCTCTGGAGATAGCTCCTTCTTATGGAGTTCTTTAGGAGATATAAAAACATAATCCTTTTCCAGGAAGTACTCAAGAAACAAATCCAGCAAACTTAGTGAAAGGTTTTCCTGAGGAAACAAATACGGTGAAAACAGGTTGTTTTCCTTTATGGCATGAAAATAGAAGCAAGCCAGCCCACCTTTTTCTCCACAAAAATTCAATGCGACTTCTGAGAAAAGTGAATCCAGTTTGTCAACAGCGGTCCTTAGTACCATCTTAACTATCTAAATTCTCAAATTCATTTGCAAGTCCGACTTTTCCTTTTCTAATTGAATAATTTGATTCCTTGAAGGAGATGATAACCTATCCTTCTGAAAATAACCGATACGATCATTAAATAGATTACATTCCAGTGACAAGTAAAGTGAAGTCTGTCAAAATTTCGCAGCACAGTCGGCAGGAAGTTCATATAATGGTTAAGTATACATTTATAATGTAAAGGTCTAAAATCCAGTTTATCCGGTATTCCAAATATATCAAAAAGCAGTTCAATAGATTTTTCCCTCCACTCTTACATAAAACTACATTTCCCAGCTGAAAACAATTGGTACCACAGATATGAAATCGAGGTTTTGACAAACACACGAAAAGGCCTACCAATTGCATGAGATTTGAATGTCCCTATGTTTCCGCAAAAAGTCCCTTCCAATAGTTCGGCAGGAACCATCCCCTATTTTATATTTGCAACCTAACCCAAGGCTGCCCTTATGAAAAAAAACCTGAAGCGCTTCTTAAAAGTCCTCCTGGCCCTTTTAGGGGTATTCCTGCTGGTCCTGGTCCTTTTAGGCATCTACGCCAACAGGGCCTTTTTGAGTTTCGGGCTGCAGCCCGCCCCTGCCAATTTTACGGTACAACAGCTCAGCGAGGAGGGGTACCGTTACCGGGACCTCAACGGGAATGAGATCCTGGATCCCTATGAGGATACGCGCCTGCCCCTGGAGGAGCGTGCCGCGGATTTGCTTACACGGCTCAGTACGGAGGAAAAAATCAATCTGCTCAAAGGTTCTGGCATGAAATCCATGATGGGCATGGGGGAACCTGAGTTTGCGATCCCCGGGGCGGCAGGGACCATTGAGCCCATCCCGCGGCTGGGCATCCCAAGGATCTATCTTGCTGATGGCCCTGCAGGCCTGAGGATCAGCCCAGAACGGAAAGGGTCGGACAAGGCCCATTACGCCACGGCCTACCCAATTGCGACCCTGCTCGCCTCCAGCTGGAATCCAGAACTGGTCCAAACCGTGGGGGCCGCCATGGGGAACGAGGTCCTCGAATACGGCGTGGACGTAATACTGGCACCGGGTGCGAACATCCACCGCAACCCCCTCTGCGGCCGGAACTTTGAATATTACTCCGAAGACCCCGTACTGTCAGGCAAGATCGGGGCTGCCATGGTCAATGGTATCGAATCCAACGGGGTCGGGACTTCCGTGAAGCACTTTGTGGCCAATAACCAGGAAACCAGCCGGTATTCAAATGATGTGGTCGTCTCCGAGCGCGCCCTGAGGGAGATCTACCTGAAGGGCTTCGAAATAATCGTAAAGGAGTCCCAGCCATGGACCCTGATGTCCTCCTACAACAAAGTAAACGGGACCTACACCTCCCAGAGCAGGGAATTGCTGACCGAAATCCTCAGGGGGGATTGGGGATTTCGGGGGGTGGTCGTGACGGACTGGTTCGGGGGTTCCGATGCCGTCGCCCAGGTAAAGGCGGGGAACGACCTCCTGGAACCGGGCACCAGAGAACAATGGAAAGCCCTTCAAAAAGCCTCGGAAGACGGCGTACTTGCTGCTTCGGAAATCGACACCGCCGCACTGCGTATCTTAAAGCTCGTCCTCAGTTCAAAAAAGATGGAAGCATATGCATACTCGAATGCCCCGGACCTGGTCCGCCATGGCCGCATCGCAAGGGAGGCAGCTGCTGAGGGCATGGTCCTGCTGAAAAACGAAGGGGTGCTCCCTTTGAAGAAATCCCAGAAGCTCGCCCTCTTCGGGGTGAGTTCCTTTGAGTTCATCGCAGGGGGAACGGGCTCCGGGGATGTGAATGAAGCCTATACAGTTTCCCTGCAGGAAGGACTGAATTCAGCCGGGTTTGCAATTGACCCCAACACAGTAGCCGCTTTCGAAGCCCACAAAGCGTCAAACCCCAAGGGCTTTGTCAGGCCGGAGGGCCTGGAGGCCATGACAAACCCTTTTTCGCCACCCCAGCTCCTCCCCTCACAATCGCTTTTGGAACGGGCAGCGGCCGGGTCGGATGTTGCCCTCATCACCCTGGGAAGGAATGCAGGAGAAGGCGGGGACCGGGTGGAGAAGGATGATTTTTTGCTGACCGCGGAGGAGGTATCGATCCTCAGGGACGTTAGCGATGCCTTTCACAAACTGGGCAAAAAAGTAGTTGTGGTGCTCAATATCGGGGGCGTCATCGAAACGGCCTCCTGGAAACCCTACGCGGATGCC
>CAZUZE010000322.1:1675-2889 GCA_964624565.1 uncultured Robiginitalea sp. | reverse complement strand
ACCCCGTGCCCGAAAAGGAAGACAGCTAAGACAGCCCTTCCCCTGCTGCCGGGCGTTTGACCCCTCCCGCGGGCAGATTGCCCGAACGACCCCTGGATGCTGTGGCCAACACCCCGCTTTGCGTGTGCAAACAAGGCCCGTGCCTTTTAAAAACCAACAGGGTACGCGTCACCTAAAACCCTGGGATACCGCCAGTGCCGACTCCCCGACCTGATCCATCCTGGGGATGAATACGCCGTCCCGTGAGGAAGCCGTGCCCGGATTTACTATCTTAGCTCCAAAACCCCGTATATGTTTTTTTTAGGTTTTACATGGAATCCGGATGACACCCTTTTTCAGATTGGGTTCCTTCAGATCAAGTACTACAACCTGCTATGGATTGTGGCCTTTGCGGTGGGCTGGTACATAATGAAGCGCATTTTCGACCGGGAAGGGAAGAGCAGGGACGACCTGGATTCCCTCTTCGTATACACCGTCCTGGCCACCATGCTCGGCGCCAGGCTCGGCCATGTGTTCTTCTACGACTGGGAATACTACCAGAACCACCTGCTCGAAATCCTCCTGCCCATCCGGGAGCGGGCGGGCAGCTCCCTGTTCGGGCTTATCAATGGATACGAATTTACCGGTTTTACGGGGCTTGCCTCCCACGGGGCGGCCGTAGGTGTTATCCTCGGAATGTACTTTTTTACCCGGAAGCACAAGGGGTACAGCATCCTGTACCTCCTGGACCGCCTGGTCATCCCATTTTCGCTTGGGGCTTTTTTGGTGCGGCTCGGGAATTTTTTCAATTCCGAGATCAACGGGAAGATCACCGATGCCTCCTTCGTTTTTGCCACGCGCTTTGTCAGGGATTCAGATGATATGCCCGCCCGAAAGGCCATGGCGATCACCGGGGAAAAAACCCCAAATGCAGCCTACCATGCCCTGGAAGACAACCCGCAGTTCTCCGAGTACCTGGAGGCGATCCCCTTCCGGCACCCTGCCCAGCTCTACGAGGGGTTCCTCTATCTCGGATTGTTCGCACTGCTTTACTACCTCTACTGGAATACCGGGAAGCGAAACCAGCCAGGCTACTTTTTCGGGCTGTTCCTGGTCGCCCTCTGGACGATCCGCTTTTTTGTGGAGTTCGTCAAGAAAAGCCAGGGCGGATTCGAGGAAAGCCTCGGGCTGCTCAGCACGGGGCAGTGGCTCAGCCTCCCCTTTATCCTTATCGG
>CAZUZE010000322.1:0-1575 GCA_964624565.1 uncultured Robiginitalea sp. | reverse complement strand
AAGCAGGGCATGCTTTTCGTATTCGAGGAAGAAGGCCCGCATTCCTTTTACATGAAAAACACCCTGATCCCACTGGATATCATCTTTATCGATAAAGACCTGAAAATTGTCAGCATCCAACGCAATGCCTCCCCTTTGGATGAATCCGGGATCCCTTCCGGGGGACCGGTTCAGTATGTACTGGAAATCAACGCCGGCCTGAGCGACCTTTGGGGACTTGGCGTTGGCGACCACATCCGGTATGAAAGCATCCCCTGAACGACATACAGAGCACCCGGTTGAAATTCCCACACGGACGGGCAACACCCTCGGGGGCACCCTCTTTGTCCCCCGGGAGCCCATCGGGCAATCCATGGTACTATCCTCTGCCACCGGAATGCTGCAAAAGTTTTACTTCGCATTTGCCCGGCATTTTGCCTCCTGCGGGTATACCGTGCTGACGTTTGACTACAGCGGGATCGGGCGCTCAGGAGGGACACCGCGCGCCCTGAAGGAGAACGGGACGGACCTCATCGCCTGGGGCGCCAATGACCAGGCAGGAGCGGTGCGCTACCTGAAGCAGCACGCCCCGGGATCGCAGCTCACCCTGGTCACCCACAGCATCGGTGGCCAGCTCTGCGGCTTCAACCCCGAGCACGGGCAGATAGACCGGATCATCATGGCGGCCTCCCAGAACAGTTACTGGAACTATTTCCGGGGATGGCACCGGCTAAAAATGTGGGCGTTCTGGAATATCATGATCCCCTGGACCACCCCTTTTTTTGGCTATTTTCCGGCAAAACACCTGGGGCTGTTCGAAAACCTGCCAAAAGGAATGGTGCGTCAATGGAGGAGCTGGGGAAAACAACCCGGGTACATGATGGCCTTCAGGGACTCCTCCTATCTCTTTGAGGCGCTGACCATGCCCATCCTGTCGCTGAGCTTCCCGGCAGACCCGCTGGCCCCGCCCAAAACGGTGGACTGGTTGGCGGAGCAGTACCCCAACGCCCGCGTGGAGCGGATCCACTATACGGACGAGGGAGACGCCCCCGGGCATTTCGGGTATTTCCGCCCCCCCTTTAAAGAGACCCTCTGGAACTACACGCACCAGTGGATCCTGACCGGTAACTGGAACCGGCCCCCTTCCGGGAGCACGGGAAGCGCCCCTTCGGGATTGAACCCCTGAGATGTTTTACCCGATCCTTCCCGTCGCGTAATCCGTGACGCAGGCGCCTGCCGTGGGAACAGGGCTGGGAGGTACGGCCGCGCAAGTGCTGCGGGTACTTTCCCGACACGTACGCAAAGGGTACCCCAAGTCCAGCATGGGGTTGGGCCTTATACCCCTGAAGCCGTCAGGGCTTCTTGGCCGGACAGGTCGAGAGGCCGAAGGGGGCATACAGCGGGCAAAAGCTGATAAAACTCGTCAGCAAAAACACCCCTGCCAGCACCAGGAGGACAATCCCGAGGGTCCCTGAGATGGTTCCCGTGTAGTATAAAACCCCGATTACAGCGGCAATGATAAACCGGATGACCCGGTCTGCAGTTCCCATGTTCTTTTTCATCTTCTTTACAATTCTAGGTTAGACATTCTTTCAA
>CAZUZE010000321.1:585-2905 GCA_964624565.1 uncultured Robiginitalea sp. | reverse complement strand
CCTCCTTTGCCGAATGCCTTCAAAAAGCCCTCGAACTGCATGCCAAAGTCCCTTTTGTAAAATCTGTTGGCTGGGACCTGGCGGTAGACACTTCAGGGCATGTGGTCGTGCTGGAATGGAACGGGTACCAGAATGACATCAAATTTTCGGAGGCTACCCAGGGCCCCTGTTTTACAGGCCTGGGCTGGGAAAACCTGTGGCGCGACCAGGGCCGGGGCACAGCCAGGGTCATTACCGGGTGGCTCCCCGGAGAAGGGCGTTAAAGGCCTGCTCCCTTCCAAATAGTTTCCGTATTTTTACGGTTCGATGCAGTGAAAGAATTATGACGGAATCTTCCTTCGAGATTGACTATGCAGAACCTGGGCAACCCGGCGATCTGAAACGGGTGGTTACCCGGTATTTGAAGTACTGGCCATGGTTCCTGGCTGGAATGGGCCTGTGCGCAGGGTTGGGCTACCTCTATTTGCGGTATGCCCCAATCGTATATGAATCGGTAGCCAAAATTGAAATCATCGACGACACCCAGGGAATCGATATATCTTCAGAAGCGCTTTCCCTGTTGGGGCAGGGCTCGTCGATCAATATGGACAACGAGGTAGAAGTACTGCGCTCGTACCGCATTTTGAAGCAGGTTGTGGAGGCGCTTAACCTCGATGTTTCCTACTACATCAAGGGAAACGTAAAGACTACCGAAATCTGGAACCCGCCCTTTGCCATAACCAAACTCTACGCAGAAGACAGCCTGAGTACGGCGAAAAGCTACGGGATCGTCTTTAATGGCGATCGGGTAACGATTGCGGACGAATCTGGCTCGGAGCGCACCCTTTCCCTGACCGCGGCCGAACCCGGCGCCTCGGGCTACCCCTTTGACCTGACCCTGAGGCCCGACGCCAACCTGACTGAAATTGCGGGCATCAACTACCTCGTGGTGCTTACCCCGGTGAAGCAGGCGGTGCTGAACCTGGCAGAAAAAGTCCGCATCAAGCCCATCAGCAAGAGCAGTGAGATCCTGGCCATCTCCCTGCAGGGAGAGAGCGTGGAGCGTTCCGAATCCGTCCTGAACGAGCTGATCAACAAATTCAACCAGGACGGGATCAGCGACCGGCAACTCATTTCAAAAAGGACCCTCGACTTCATAGACGAGCGTTTTATGAGCTTGTCGCAGGAGCTTGATTCCATCGAGGTGGGCAAGGAAGACTTCAAGCGGGCCAACAGTCTGTCTTACATCGAATCAGACGCCGATTTCTCGCTGCAACAGCGGGCCGAGGCCCAGGATGAGGTGACCCGGCTCGAGACCCAGGTGTCCATGGCAGACCTGTTGAAGAAGGCGGTTACCGACCAGTCTTCCTACAGCCTGCTACCGGTAGACGTGGGCCTGGAGAACAGCGGGCTGAACGCCATGGTTACCGAATACAACCGGATGGCCCTGGAGCGTGAAAAACTGACGGCCAATGTGGGGGAAAGCCACCCTTCTATGGTGAACCTGAGCACCCAGCTGCAGAATTCCCGGGTCAATATCCTGAAGACCCTGAACATCTATCAAACCCAGCTGAAATTGTCGCTTCGGCAGCTCGACCGGGAACGCAGCCGGGTGAATTCCACCTTTTCGCAGCTCCCGGAAAAGGAAAAAATGCTGCGGGCCATCGAGCGGCAACAAAGCATCAAAGAAAATCTGTTCATTCTGCTGCTGGAAAAGCGCGAAGAAGCGGCCCTGAATTATGCCGTTACGGCCCCCTCCATCAAGGTGATCGATTACGCCCTTACCGCCAATGAGCCGCTCTCGCCCAAAAAGCGCATCGTCTACCCTATGTCGCTGATGGTGGGTATGTTTCTGCCCTTTTTGATCCTTTACCTGCGGTTTTCCCTGAACGGGAAGGTCCATGACCGCGCAGATCTGGCCGGTCTGAGCCCGCAGCTACCCATTGCCGGCGAGGTTCCTACCTTCAAAAAATCGCGCACGATGATCAAGGCCAGTGACCGGACCATCCTGGCCGAGTCTTTTCGGATGTTGTGCACCAATCTGGAATACCTGTATCCCAACCAGGATCAAGGTCGCGGCACCAGTATTCTGGTAACCTCTTCCGTCAAGGGTGAAGGGAAAACCTCGGTGGCCCTGAACCTGGCCCTGGCCTACGCCGGCCTGAACCAAAAGGTATTGCTGATCGGTGCCGACCTACGCAGTCAGGGGCTAATGCGCTACTTCAAGCCCGAATCCTTCTCCTACGGCCTCTCAGACTACCTGGCCGACAAGAAGGTAGCATGGAAAGACTGCATCGCCGGGGGGTTTGAGGCGGGTCAAAACCTGCATATCTGCTTTAGT
>CAZUZE010000321.1:0-552 GCA_964624565.1 uncultured Robiginitalea sp. | reverse complement strand
GGAAAATTGCCCCCCAATCCATCTCAGTTGCTTACGGGCAACCGATTCGCACATTTCCTGCAGGAGGCCGGACAAACCTATGACAAAGTAATTCTCGATACGGCACCTTGCATGTCAGTGGCCGATACCCTGGTGATTTCCCGCCTTTCCGACATTACCCTTTATCTGATACGGGCCGGAATTTCGGATAAAAGCCATCTGAAGTATGCCGGGGAACTTGCCCAAAAGAAACAGCTTCCCAACATGGCTTATATTCTGAATGATGTCGGCTCTCTTAAATCGCGCCAGTATAACTGATAATCAGCGTTAAATCAGCTGAACGCAATTTTTTCTATTTTCCTAAGCAGGGCTTATTAGAGGCCTTGTAAGTATTCCAGGGTTCCAGGCATCTTCAAATCGTAACCCCTCCAATGACGAGTTCAGGTTACCTTGGGCTGGTGCCCTCATGGTGGTTAAAAAGCAGGGTTGAAAAGGTCAAATATGGAGCGAGTACCATATCAATCCGGAATGTTCAGCATCAGCCCCGCGCTGAAAAATATCCGGAAGCGCTGT
>CAZUZE010000320.1:0-2913 GCA_964624565.1 uncultured Robiginitalea sp. | reverse complement strand
CTCGAAAATAACCGGGGGGATGACCGACCTCAACGGAAAGTTCACCGTGGAAGCGCCTGCCGGTGTGTATGACATCCGGGTCGAATATATTTCATACGAAACCTATGCGCTTGAAGATCAAAACCTGTCCCGGTCAAGGGACCTGGGGGAGATCCGCATTTCCGTGAGTGCCATGGAGCTCGAGGCCGTGGAAGTCGTCGGAGAAAAAACGACGGTGGAAGTGCGGCTCGATAAAAAAATATACAACATCGGCAAGGACATCACCACCAGCGGGGGCACGGTATCCGATGCGCTCAACAACGTGCCTTCCGTGGCTGTGGATGTCGAGGGCAACATCAGCCTCAGGGGGAATGACAACGTGCGCATCCTCATCAACGGACGCCCTTCTGCCATAGCCGGCTTTGGCTCCACGGATGCCCTGCAGCAATTGCCGGCTGAAGCGATCGAAAAAGTGGAAGTCATCACCAGCCCTTCGGCCCGGTACGATGCGGAGGGAACCGCGGGGATCCTGAACATCATCCTCAAACGGGAAAAGACCCTGGGTTTTAACGGGTCGGTGAATACTTTTATCGGGTTTCCCGCAAACAGCGGGATTACCTCCAATGTCAATCTCCGAACCGATAAGTTCAACCTCTTTAACACCACGGGGTTCCGCTACCGGGACGCACCCGGAAATGCCTTTTTTGACAACACTTTTACCGGTGGGAATTTTGACCGTATCATCGAAGACAGGGACACCGACCGCCTGGACCGGAATTTCAACACCAACCTGGGCCTGGAATACTTTATCACGGAACAGTCCAGCATTACGGGCAGTTTTTTCTGGCGTTTTTCCAGGGACGAGGATGTGACGGGGAATACCACCACCCGTTTTATCGATGGCCTGGAAGACAGCCGGACGTTCCGGGAAGAGGTGGAAAACGAAAATGACAACAGTTACCAGTTCTCCCTGAACTACCGGAACAACTTCGACAACGAAGGGCATTTGCTCACGGCGGATGTGCAGTATTCCATTGACCGGGAAGATGTGGAAGCGGTAATCGAAGAAGGGGTCATCCGGCCGATCGAAGACCTGATCGCCCTTGAAAACGTGCTGGAAGCTCAGGACCAGACAGAGTGGCTCATTCAGGCGGATTATGTCCGTCCGGGGGAAGACTCCCAGTTCGAAGCCGGGTTTCGTTCCAATATGGAGGAACAGATAACCGACTACAGGCTGGATACGCTCGACCAGGCCTCCGGGGATTTTATCATCGACGAAACGCTGACCAATATCTTTACCTATAATGAAAATGTGCACGCCGTCTACACCCAGTACGGGGACAAACTGGGGAAATTCTCCTATCTGGCAGGATTGCGGCTGGAATATACCCAGCTCAAGGGAGATGTGGAATCAGACTTTGACCTTTCGGATCTGGAGGACCTGCTCGGGGAGGATGTGGATTTCAATTTCAACAAAGAATACCTGGGGCTGTTTCCCACGGTCAACCTGATTTACGAATTCCAGGAAAGCCAGAGCATCACCCTTGGGTACAACAGGCGGATCAACCGCCCCCGGGGCTGGTTTATCAACCCCTTTCCCTCCCGGAGCAGCCGTACGAACATTTTCCAGGGAAACCCGGACCTTGACCCCGCCTTTTCCAACACTTTTGACCTCGGATACCTCAAGCGATGGGATAAACTCACCCTTACTTCATCCATTTATTACCAGCGTGAAACAGGTTCCTTTGAACGGGTCCAGGAGTCCACGGGCAACACCACGCCAGACGGGATCGAAATCATCAGGACCATCCCTATCAACCTGTCCACAAACCAGCGTTACGGGGCGGAAGCCGGTGTTTTGTACAACCCTACCCGGTGGCTGCGCATCAACAGCAGCTTCAACTTTTTCAGGTTTGTAACCGAAGGGGAATTCAACGACGTGGATTACGGGGCCGAAAACAACAGCTGGTTTGCCCGGTTCAGTTCCAAGGTCACCCTACCCGGCAAAATAGACTGGCAGACGAATGTCTTCTACCGGGGGCCTTTCGAGAACGCCCAGACCAAAACCAAGGGGATTTTTTCCTTAAACCTCGCCCTGAGCAAGGACATCATGAAAGACAACGGGACCCTCCTGCTCAATGTGAGCGACCTGTTTAATTCCAGGATCCGCAGGTCCTTTACCGAAACGGAGACCTTTACCTCAGACAGCGAGTTCCAGTGGCGGGTCCGGGCTGTGACTTTTTCCTTCGTATACCGGTTTAACGAATCCAAAAAGCGCGATGGCCGCGGCAGGGGTGGTGAGGACTATGAGGAAGAAGGTGAATTCGGGGGAAGCCGGTAACGGAATCCCCGGGAGAGAAAAAACAAAAGCGGGGATCCCCCGCTTTTTTTATGCTTCTCGTTCTGCTTTTCTGGCCTCCCGGCGCTCTTTCCAGAGTTCGAGGAGGTTTCCACCCAGCCAGTAAGGTACTACAAAGAGCAACAGGAACATCATGAGCCAGAAACCGATGGTGAGTATGGTTAAAAAGGCCAAAAATCCGAGATACTGGTCAAATTCAAACATGTGCGCTGCTTTTGTGGAACAAAGATAGCGGGTTTTGACGAATTCTTACCAATTCTCCGAAAAAAATCCCATGCCCTCCCGCTTCATTTGCCCGCCACTGCACGGAATATGTACCTTTGTTTAAAATCAGTTTCTCATGGAATTCCGAATCGAAAAAGACACAATGGGCGAGGTCCGCGTACCCGCCGATAAGTACTGGGGGGCACAGACCGAGCGTTCCCGGAACAATTTCAAAATTGGCCCTGCCGCCTCTATGCCCAGGGAGATCATCCATGGCTTTGCCTACCTGAAAAAGGCTGCGGCCTATGCCAACTGCGAGCTGGGGGTGCTGCCCGAGGCAAAGCGGGACCTGATCGCCAGGGTGTGCGACG
>CAZUZE010000319.1:0-2913 GCA_964624565.1 uncultured Robiginitalea sp. | reverse complement strand
ACCGCTCCGGTTGTCTTAACCGTTTTCACAATCTTCTCTGCAGACTTATCCACCAGATTGTGGTCGTACGATTTGAGCTTTATTCTGATTTTCTGACTCATCCTACTGAAAAATTAAGCGGTTACGCCTTTGGTGGCTTTGATTACTTCCTCTGCAATATTCGAAGGGGTCTCTGCGTAATGTGAGAACTCCATCGTGGAGGTTGCCCGGCCGGAAGAGAGCGTGCGAAGCGAAGTCACATACCCGAACATTTCCGAAAGCGGCACCTCGCCCTTGATCACCTTGGACCCGGCGCGGTCGGACATATCGTTGACCTGTCCGCGGCGGCGGTTGAGGTCACCCACGATATCCCCCATATTCTCCTCAGGAGTCAGCACTTCAAGCTTCATAATAGGCTCGAGCAACACCGGACGGCATTTCCTGGCAGCTTCCTTGTAACCGATCTTGGCGGCGAGCTCAAAGGAAAGCGAATCGGAATCCACAGGGTGGAACGAACCATCCTTGAGGGTCACCTTCATGCTGTCCAGCTCGAACCCGGCAAGCGGCCCGTTTTTCATGGCCTCGCGGAACCCTTTTTCAACGGAAGGAATGTATTCTTTTGGAATATTCCCCCCTTTGATCTCATTTACAAAGACAAGGCCTTCGGTCTTTTCCCCGGTCTTGTCAACCGGCTCCATGACAAAGACGATGTCGGCGAACTTACCGCGTCCACCGGTCTGCTTCTTGTAAACCTCGCGGTGGTCACTGGCTGTTGTAATCGCCTCCTTGTATTCAACCTGGGGTTCTCCCTGGTTGACTTCCACCTTGAATTCCCGCCTCAGCCGGTCTACGATGATGTCGAGGTGCAACTCCCCCATCCCGGAGATGATGGTCTGGCCACTGGCCTCATCCGTCTTCACCTGGAAGGTGGGGTCCTCTTCTGCCAGCTTGGCCAGCGCCATACCGAGCTTATCGACATCGGCCTTGGTTTTCGGCTCGACAGCGATCCCGATTACCGGTTCCGGGAAAATCATGCTCTCCAGGACGATCGGGTGCTTTTCGTCACAGAGGGTATCCCCTGTTTTGATGTCCTTAAAGCCCACGGCAGCCCCGATATCCCCTGCAGAAATGGATTCGATCGCATTCTGCTTGTTGGAGTGCATCTGGTAGATCCGGGAAATACGCTCCTTGTTGCCCGAACGGGTATTCAAAACATAGGAACCTGCGTCGAGTTTTCCGGAGTAACAGCGGAAGAAGGCCAGCCTTCCCACAAACGGGTCGGTGGCAATTTTGAATGCGAGTGCGGAAAACGGCTCCTTGGGATCCGGCTTCCGGGAAACAGGCGCTTCCGTATTCGGGTTGGTCCCTTCAATCGCCTCTTTGTCGAGGGGGGAAGGAAGGTAGCGGCATACGCAGTCCAACAGGAACTGGACACCCTTATTCTTGAAAGCCGACCCGCAGACCATGGGAATGATGCTCATATCCATCACGGCTGCCCTGAGTGCGGCGTGTACTTCGTCTTCGGTGATGGAATCCTCGTCCTCGAAGAACTTCTCCATCAGACTTTCATCGTATTCGGCGACTGCCTCGATGAGCTCGGCGCGGAACTGGTGTACCTCGTCCTTCATGTCCTCGGGGATATCGATCTCCTGGAAGGTGGATCCCATATCATCCTCGCTCCACACGATGGCGCGGTTCTTCACCAGGTCGACGATCCCCCGGAAATCCGCCTCGTCCCCAATCGGCAAAACGATCGGTACTGCATTGGATTTCAGCATTTCACGAACCTGCTTGCACACAGCGAGGAAGTTCGATCCCTGGCGGTCCATCTTGTTGACAAACCCCATCCTCGGGACTTTGTAGTTATCGGCAAGCCTCCAGTTGGTTTCGGACTGGGGCTCCACCCCGTCCACAGCGCTGAAAAGGAAAACCAGGCCGTCCAGCACACGCAGGGACCGGTTTACCTCCACGGTAAAGTCCACGTGCCCGGGGGTGTCGATGATGTTGAAGTGGTAGGGCTTGGTATCCTCGGTCGGCTGGCCGTTCTCCAGTGGGAACTTCCAGGTGCAGGTAGTGGCTGCTGAGGTAATGGTAATCCCCCGCTCCTGTTCCTGCTCCATCCAGTCCATGGTGGCTGCCCCGTCGTGCACCTCCCCGATCTTATGGCTGACCCCGGTGTAAAAGAGTATACGCTCGGTGGTCGTTGTCTTCCCGGCATCGATGTGAGCCGCGATTCCGATGTTTCTGGTATATGTTAAATCCCTCGCCATTTCGATTAAAATCTGAAGTGAGAAAATGCTTTGTTCGCCTCCGCCATTTTGTGGGTATCCACACGCTTTTTGACGGCAGCCCCTTCTTCCTTGGAAGCGGCCAGAATTTCAGCGGCCAGCTTTTGGGCCATGGACTTTTCGTTCCGCTTGCGGGAATAGCTGATAAGCCATTTCATCGCGGTCGAAATCTTGCGGTCCGGACGGATCTGCATCGGAATCTGGAAGGTAGCCCCGCCCACGCGGCGGCTGCGCACTTCCACGTGTGGCATTACGTTGGAAAGGGCCTCTTTCCACAACTCGAGGGCTGACTTTTCCTCGTCTGTTTTCTTCTGCTCGACAATATCGAGGGCATCGTAGAAAATCTTGAACGCCACAGATTTTTTACCGTCCCACATCATCATATTTACGAAACGCGTTACCAGCTGGTCGCTGTACCTGGGGTCTGGTAACAGGGGACGTCTCTTTGCCTGTCTTTTTCTCATTGCTGCTGCTTAACTAGTGATTCCTATTTCTTGGGTCGTTTTGCGCCATATTTAGACCTCCGCTGCGTTCTTCCGGCTACCCCAGCGGTATCCAGTGCCCCGCGCACGATGTGGTATCTAACACCTGGCAAATCCTTCACCCTTCCGCCTCTAACCAATACTATCGAGTGCTCCTGGAGGTT
>CAZUZE010000318.1:0-2921 GCA_964624565.1 uncultured Robiginitalea sp. | reverse complement strand
TGCGTTTGTCCTTCGGGCTCCGGCCCGTTTTTTCGCCCGAATACACGCAGAGGGCCCCGACATCGGATATCGCGGTTCCGGCTTCACTGCGAAGCCCGATCTCATAGAGGACGGGCACGCTGCTGTTACGGTGGACTTTCTGTACGTTGATCCCGTACTGGGAGAGGTTGAATGATGCCATGAATTGTAAGCTTTTATGGGTTGTCTTGCCAACGGGTTCCTTCCCCTGGCGGGGATTGGAACCAAAATACAAAGGAGCACAACTTTGGCCGGAAAAAACATGATAATTGTCAAAATAATACAGGAAAATAGACCTCCCGGTCAATCCGGAGTGCCTTGGAGTTTTCCTATCTTTGTGAAGATATGAATGAACACCTGGACCCTTCAGCAGACCACCTGTCACAGGAGGAACTCGATATTGAAAGGGCGCTGAGGCCCGTCTCCTTTGACGATTTTACCGGACAACGGAAGGTTTTGGAAAACCTGCAGGTATTTGTTCAGGCAGCCAATATGAGGCAGGAGGCCCTGGACCACACCCTTTTGCACGGCCCCCCGGGGCTCGGTAAAACGACCCTGGCGCACATCCTGGCCAATGAACTCGGGGTGGGCCTGAAGGTTTCCTCCGGGCCTGTCCTGGACAAACCGGGGGACCTGGCCGGGTTGCTTACAAACCTTGAGGAACGGGACGTCCTGTTCATCGATGAGATCCATCGGTTGAGCCCTGTGGTGGAGGAATACCTCTATTCGGCCATGGAGGATTTCAAGATTGATATCATGATCGAAAGCGGCCCCAATGCCCGTTCGGTCCAAATCCACCTGAGCCCTTTTACCCTTGTCGGGGCCACGACCCGCTCGGGGTTGCTCACTGCACCCATGCGGGCCCGCTTCGGGATCAACAGCCGCCTGGAGTACTACGATACGGAACTGCTGGCGACCATCGTGGAGCGGTCGGCGGACATCCTGAAAGTGCCCATTACCCCGGAGGCGGCCATCGAGATAGCCGGCCGTAGCCGGGGAACCCCCCGGATCTGCAACGCCCTGCTGAGGCGGATCCGTGACTTCGCCCAGATCAAGGGGAATGGGAAGATCGACCTGGAGATTTCAAAGTACGGCCTCCAGGCCCTGAATGTGGACACCTATGGGCTCGATGAGATGGACAACAAAATTTTGTCCACCATCATCGATAAATTCAAAGGAGGCCCTGTGGGCCTGAACACCGTGGCGACTGCCGTCTCTGAAAATGCCGAGACCATAGAAGAAGTGTATGAACCCTTCCTGATCCAGCAGGGATTCCTGATGCGCACCCCCCGGGGGCGCGAGGTGACAGAGCTGGCGTACCGCCACCTGGGCAAGATCCGGGGCGGGGATCAGCCCGGCTTATTTTAGGGCAGCAAGAAAATGTCTGAAAAAAAACAGGACCCCCTTGTGCAGGGCGCTGGTAGAACGGGCCCCATAAAACAGGTGTCCCAGTGGGAAGTCATCCGAAACCGCAAACGGATCCTGAGCAACCCGCTGCCTTTCCACAGGGAAAAATTTGACGAATTCGGCAATACCTTCATCGTCCGTGTCGGTCCCCGCAAACGAATCGTTTTTACCCGGGAGCCGGAGACCATCCGCAGCATCCTGCAGAAAAACCACCGGAATTACGCCAAGTCGGAATTACAGACCCGCGACCTCGCCAAATATATAGGCCATGGCATCCTCACCAGCGAGGGGGACTTCTGGCGGCAGCACCGCAAGATGATACAACCGGCTTTTCACAAAGACCAGCTGCGCGGGTTGCTCGGCCTCATGGCCAGCGCCATCCGGGAGGAATTGAGCGGCCTGCCCGAGAACGAGGTACTGGATATCTTCCCGAGGATGAGCGACCTTGCCTTTCAGGTGGTGGCCCAGTCCTTGTTCCGGGCGGGCGATTTCAGGAAGGACATGAACCGGTTACAGGAAATTACCGAGGAAAACCAGAAAATGCTGATCCGGGAAATGAGGCAACCCTACCTGAAGTGGTGGTTCCTGCTCTCCGGGCGCATAAGGCACCATATGGGGCTTTCCCGTGAGGCAAGGGAGCTGCTCGATGGCCTGATCGGGGAGCGGGTGAACTCGGGACAGCCCAGGGGCGACCTCCTGGATATGCTGCTGGAGGCCCGATATGACGATGGCAGCCCCATGCCCCGGCACCAGCTGATCGACGAGCTGATCATCCTGTTCACCGCCGGCCATGAGACAACCGCCAACGCCCTGAGCTTTGTGGTCTTCCTCCTGGCCCGGCACCCTGAAAAACAGGAGCTGCTGCACGCGGAGGTCCGCGACCTGGACTTCGGACAGGAGGATGCCCTGGAGGTTATCCGGAGCCTGGGCTATACCCAGCAGTGCATCGAGGAGGCGATGCGCCTGTTTCCGCCCGTTTACGTCATCGACCGGGTTTCCCTCTCTGAAGAAGTGGTAAACGGCCATCGGTATCCCGCCGGGACGACCTGGTTGCTCAGCCTCTATGAACTACACCGGAGCCCGGAACTCTGGGAGGACCCCGGGGTGTTCCTGCCAGAGCGCTTCGCGCCCGACAGGAAAAAGGCGTATACCGGATTTTACTTTCCCTTTGGCGCCGGGCCGCGCATGTGCATCGGGAATAACTTCGCCATGAACGAAATGATGCTCGCGGTGGGCTGGCTCGTTCAGCACTACCGGATAACGACACCCCTGACGGCCCTGAAGATCAATCCGCTGATTTCCCTCAAACCTGGCCGGGTACCCGTGCGTCTGGAACCGCGTTGATGCGGTTTCCCCATTTTGAGGTGCGGGTATGATCCCCCCGGGGGTCTGCTTGGGCCATCATTCTCGGAAGGGCTTTCCAGTTTTCCCCGGAACATGTACCTTCGGATTATGGACACCAGCCGATACTCTCATATGATCAAAGCCGAGGCAAA
>CAZUZE010000317.1:1284-2922 GCA_964624565.1 uncultured Robiginitalea sp. | reverse complement strand
ATGGCCTCCGCAAACATTCCTGGCTTCAGGATTCCCTTGCGGTTGTCCAGGACCACCCGCACTGCCACCGTTCGGCGTGACCGGTCAAACAAAGGTTCTATGAAATTGATCCTGGCCTCCAGCTCCTCCCCCTGAAACGCCTGTGTTTTTATGCGGACGGTTTGCCCGACCGACAAATTTCGCACCTGGTTTTCATAGGCATCAAAAACAGCCCAGACCGTATTCAGGTTGGAGACTTTTAAGAGGGGGTCGCCCTGTTTGTAAAAATTTCCGGGTTTGGCAATTACCTCCGTCACGGTACCGGAGACATCCGCTATGAGCGGAAAGTTGACAATGGGCTCCCTGGTTTTCAGGATCTGGTCGATCTGTGCATCTGTTAGTTTCCAAAGGCCCAGTCCATTGCGCGATGCTTCGTAAAGCTTGACATGGGTATCCTTGTAGGAAGAGGAGGTCAGGAGTTTGTCCTGGGCGAGGTAGAGTTCGGGGGAATAGATCTGACCGAACTCCTGTCCCTTACGGATATATTCCCCTACCGCGCTGATGTTCAGCTGTTCAATCCTGCCGTCGAATACGGTGGTTTGGATAGCATCGGTTTTTTCATTCGTCCTGATCGTACCGGACAGCCTCAGACTGCCTTCAGGCGAACTGCCGGAACGGACCCTGATTGTGCTGATATTGGCAAGGGCAAGGGCATTTTCGATCATTTCAAATTGCCCGGGCGCCAGGGAGCTGCCCGTCGCAGCAGCCACCAGGTCCATCCCGCATAAAGGGCATGATCCCGGTTTTTCTGAGCGGACCTGGGGATCCATCGAGCATGTATAGTAGGGGCTCCCTGCCCCGGTTATCCCTGCCGCAACTCCTTCGTCCTTACCATCACCGCCAAAAAAAACGCTGCCTATCAACAGGCCCAGGAGCAATACCCCGGCGTATTGAAGGACCTTTTTCAGTTCAATCCCGTTATATGCTTTCATCATTTTTTTCTTTTAGTCTGTACTCCTCCCTCCAGCTGTAAAGCACCGGTACCATAAATAGGCTCAGAAGGGCCATGATCACACCCCCCATACAAGGGATGGCCATGGAAACCATCACATCGCTGCCCCTTCCCGTTGAAGTGAGAATTGGCAGGAGCGCCAGGATGGTGGTCGCTGTGGTCATCAGGCAGGGCCTTATGCGCTTCAACCCGGCTTCCACCACTGAAGCCCTGATGCCCTGAACATCAGATGGCCTGTTTCGGCTGAACGAGGATTTCAGGTAGGTCCCCATCACAACGCCGTCATCCGTGGCGATTCCAAACAGGGCGATAAAACCGACCCATACCGCCACACTCAGGTTCACTTTTTCAATTCCGAAGATCTCCCGAAAATTCAGGCCTTCAGGGCCGAGGTCCATGAACCAGGGCTGTCCGTAAAGCCATATCAGCAAAAACCCGCCGGCAAAGGATACGGCAACCCCTGTAAAAACCATCAGGGACAGCCAGCCTGACCGGAATTGCATATACAGGATCATAAAAATAACAATTAGGACCAGGGGAATGAGGATGCTCAGGCGCTTTTCGGCACGTACCTGGTTGATATAATTGCCGTCAAACTGGAAAGTGACATTTTCCGGGACCTTTACCTCCCCACTGGAGATCTTGTT
>CAZUZE010000317.1:0-1184 GCA_964624565.1 uncultured Robiginitalea sp. | reverse complement strand
ACCTTTCCTCCTATGGCCACTTCAATGGCCTCCTGGATATCATTTACCGAAAGTTTGTAGCGGGCGGCCTTTTGTCGGTCAATGGTTAACTCCAGGTACGGTTTGGCTACGATGCGGTCTGCAAACACCGAAGCTGCTTCGATGCCTTTCACCTCTTTAATGTGTTCTTCGAGTTCGATCCCGAAATCCTCGATGGCGCCCAGGTCCTGGCCTTTAATTTTAATGCCCATTGACGACCGCATCCCGGTCTGCAACATGACCAGCCGGGTCTCTATCGGCTGGAGTTTTGGGGGGGTGGTCACCCCTGGCAAACCTGTGACGGATATAATTTCATCCCAAATCTGTGATTTGGAGCGGATATGGGGCCGCCAGTTCCTGTAAAATTCTCCCTTCCGGTCCGCTACAAGGTCCGCCGCACTATGGCCTCCTCCGGATGAGACTCGTAGCCCATCCTTGGTTAGAAAGTTGCCTTCCCCATCCGTTTTGAAGGTGACAGGCCTTCCCAGGCTGTCCAAAATAAACTCCGGTTTATAGATAATCAGGTTTTCGTACATGGACAGCGGTGCCGGGTCCAGGGCGGACTCCACCCGGCCCGCTTTACCGACCACCATTTCAACTTCCGGCAGGCTGGCGACGGCCATATCCAGTTTTTTAAGGACCCGTCCATTTTCTGCCACCCCGGCATGGGGCATGGATACGGGCATCAACAGGAAGGACCCCTCATCCAGGGAGGGCATAAACTCCTTTTCAGAACCCAGCATAATGGCCACCCCGAGCAACACCACGACCAAGGGTATTGACACAAACTGAATTTTATGACTGAGTGCCCAATTGAGCAGGGCCTCGTAGTATTTTCTGAAAAGGAAGATTACACCGAGAATGAGGGCAGTGGTTACAGCAACAAAGACCGCATTGCTGATAAAGCCATAGGAATACCCCAGCGGCCTCCAGAAGTGGGCGAGGAATCCGATGACCATAAGTAGGATTGAAAGCAGGATCACCCTCCTGGCGAGTACCCCATCCAGTTTTTCGAATAGTACAAGCAGGTTGATCCCGCCAATCAGCACCACCCCAATGCCGACCCATACCCACTGGGACAGGATCCAGAATCCGAGCAGCATAAGCAGGGCATTAAAGGCAATAGCCATACCCCGGGAGGCAGACTTCTTCCGGAATACCAGGGC
>CAZUZE010000316.1:0-2927 GCA_964624565.1 uncultured Robiginitalea sp. | reverse complement strand
TTCAATACTATATTGGGCGAACAGGTCAATCGCTAGTATAATTTTATCTTGACATTTAAGTTACCCCCGGGTGAAAGCATGCTTGTCACCTTCAGTTTTTTCTCGGAAGTTGGGTCCGAACAATCCCAGGTGAGGTTATCAATGTCGAGGTTCCGGGCCGCATCGTTAACTATGGACGTCAATTGTAAATTATTTGCCGAAGAGTATTCGTCGAATACCGGACTGTAGTAGTCAAAATCAACAAAGGGGTCATCAGTAATCAATTGGAATTCTCCTTTTAAATTGATATGTAAATTACCCACACGTTCCTCGTAGCAAAGGTTGGAATAGATCAGGTCGAATACCTCATTGTAAACTTCCACGGCAAAGTCTTTGGAACGGGAAGTAAACTGGGCTTCTCCGTTTGGAAGGAATTTCACATCGATTGGCGACCTGTAGAAACCGCTTTCATCGATCTCATAGAAACAGACAAAACTATCTTCCCCAAAGCTGCAAGCTGCATAATCGGCGCCATTTTTAATGAAGACAACCCCGTTCCCATTGCCCTTGGCAGTACCCCGGGGACGAAAGAGGGTGGACATAGACGCCTTGCCGCTCTCCGTGGAGAGGATTTCGGCAATGGGGCTCTTGATTTGAACACCTTGCATTTCGGCGGCTTCCATAGCCGGTTCCTCTGAATCAGAGCAGGAAAAGATCAATAGCAGTGATGCCAGTGCGATACAAGTCTTTGTTTTCATAGTGTTTGTTTTTAAAGGTTTATGATTGCCTTTTAAAGCTCCGGAATTCAGCAAAAACAGTGTTTCACTCATGATACGGATACCTTAAATTTTTTTTTAAGGTTTGCAGCTATGTTCCGAACGATCTCCTAAACGGGAATACGCCCGTCCCTCAGGGGTTCTATGGTTTATTGCAGGGGAGCCCATCTGTGAAGCCTGCCGTTTTTAACTTTTTTGCGAAAAGGTTATCTTTAAAGGAAAGCCTCCATCAGTCAGCGTGCAATGCCTTCCAATGGGTTTATATCAAGAGCCAGGCAGGTTGTTCTGGACAACCTGCTGAACCCCCAGTTTGGGGTTACTTCCCTTGCACGGCAACTTGGAGTCAGCCGCTCCGAATTGTACCGGAGGATCAAAAATGAAGAGCAGAAGTCGGCCAGCCAGTTTATTCGTGAGATCCGCCTGGAACGATCCCTGGATCTTTTGAAGTCGGATCAGTATTCGATAACCGAAATCGCCTACATGGTAGGTTTCAACAGCCCTACCTATTTCTCCACCTGCTTCAAGGAGTATTACGGATACTCTCCCAGCACGGCAGACCAGAACGGGCATACCTCTGAGGAAGCGAAGGCCTCTGAGCCCTCCAGAACCCGAAAAGTCGTGCTTCCCCTCATTATTGGGGCCTTGGCAATACTGCTAGCGGTTTTTGGGATCCCTGCCCTGGGAGGTAGCAATACCCCTGAAGAGGAAAAATCCCTGGCCGTGCTCAAATTCGACTATCTGGGTGCTGATTCCAGCCAAACCTATAAGGCACAAGCCCTGGCAGACGAAGTCCTCAATTCCCTGAGCAACCTGAGCATGCTAAAGGTGGTAACCGCATCCTCCTCCTTTCAGGTCGACAAAAGGGAAGCCTGCTCGAAAATCGGCAAAAGGCTGGGGGTTGATTACCTGGTGGACGGGTCCCTGTCGAAACAGGGAAATCAACTTAGGGCTTCGGTTAAACTCATAGATGCCAAAACGGGAATCCAGCTTTGGTCTGAATCATTCAAGGAAGATTCTGAAGCGATCTTTGAAATGCAGGAGGAAATTTCCAACAAAGTCGCCTCGCAATTGAAGCGCTCCCTGCCTGAGGATGCAAGGGGTTTGATGGCACAAAGGAGGACTGCAAATCTGGAGGCCCTGGAATTATACCTCAGGGCAGTTAAAAAAGGAAAAGTCCGGTATGAAGATTCGATTACACAGGCCATCCGCTGGCTCGACCGGGCAGTGGAACTGGATCCCGATTTTGCCGAAGCCCATGCGGAGCTCACATTTTTGTACGGCAGGTGGCACTATTACGGCAGTCTGAACCAGGAGGAACGGGACAGGATGATGGAAAAGAATATTAGAAAAGCACTCGAATTAAATCCCGAAAGCCCTGAAGTAGTGTTTGCCAAAGCAGATTATGACTATCTCAATGGCGACCTTATGAAGGATTCCTCGGAAATCATTGCTGGTTTTCGCAAGGTGCTGGATATGAATCCAAATAACCACAGAAGCAGTTACAGGCTCCACCAGGTGTTCAGGGGTATCGGGAAATACCACACGGCGCATGGCTATTTGGAGAACGCCCTGAGACTGGACCCTTTGAATTACCTGTATAATAATGTTTATGCCCGTGATTTATTCTGGAAATGGGGCGAGCGGGAAAAGGCCTTTGGGATTATTCTGGAAGAAGCCTCGAAAGAAATTCCCAGCCGGGGATCGATTTATTTCAAAGCCCTAATGTTGGCCGATCAACCGGGAGGCGACTATCTTTCGGCAGTGCGGGTAATTCAACAAGCCCTGAAGGAGCAGCCGTATACCTATGGTTATTTATTTTGGGGAAGGCTCCTGGCCCAGGATTTGGATTTGGTGCCCATGGCCAAAAAGTACGCCCAGTTGAATCAGGTAAAGTTTCCTGACAACCCGATATATACTTATGAGCCAGCTTATGAGATCTGTATCATCGAGGGGCGGTACGAGGACGCCCTGGATTTGACCCATATTTGGTTGGAGGACAAAGGGCTGGACAAAAAGCTTGGGTATACAAACCTGGCAAGGGTCTATTATTTGCAAGGGGATGTTGAGAAAGCCGGTACTATCCTGCTGCAACACTTTTCTGAATTGTACGGGGACATAGCCTCAGGAAAAATGACGGTTGGGCACCTGCAACTGCCTGATATCGGCCCTGTG
>CAZUZE010000315.1:0-2939 GCA_964624565.1 uncultured Robiginitalea sp. | reverse complement strand
TCGACCGACCTGCACCAGCACACGGTTTTTTCGGACGGAAGCGTCTGGCCCGACATCCGGGTCATGGAAGCCCTCAGGGAGGAGCTGGACGTCATCTCACTGACCGAACACCTGGAATACCAGCCCCATTCGGCCGATATCCCGCACCCGGACCGGAACCGGTCCCATGCGCTGGCGCTGCAGGAAGCCGAAGCACACGATCTGATGATCGTACACGGATCCGAAATCACCCGGGGCGCGCCCATCGGCCACAGCAATGCCGTCTTTATTCAGGATGCCAATGCGCTGCTGGACCCGGACCCGGAAGTGCCTTTCCGGGAGGCGAAGAAACAAGGGGCCTTTATCTTCTGGAACCACCCGGCCTGGTATGCCCAGCAACCCAAAGGGAACCCGGTCCTCAGCGATTTTCAGAAAGCGAGGATCCGCAACGGGGAGTTGCACGGGATCGAAGTCATCAACACGACGGACTACTCCCAGGAAGCCCTGCAGATCGCCCTGGAGGAGAACCTCACCATCATGGGGACCAGCGATATCCACGGGCTGATCGACTGGGATTATACCGAGCATGGAAAGCACAGGCCCCTGACGGTGGTATTTGCGCGGACCCGCACCCCGGATGCCGTAAAGGAAGCCCTTATGGAGCGCAGGACCGTGGCGGTCTACAATGGCCTTTGGGTGGGACGGGCCGAGTGGCTCGTGCCCCTGCTGCAGGCCAGCCTAAAAGTGACAGAGGCAGCCTATCTCCCGGAAACACAAATCCTCAAAGTAGTCCTGGAAAACCAGAGCAGCTCGGATTTGCTCTTTGAAAATGCCATGGAGTACTCCTTCTACAGCAGTTCCCCCGTATTCGAAATCCCCGCCGGATCCACGTATACACTACAGGTGAAAACACTCGAAATAAAGGACTCCATTACGCTTTCCCTGAAGGCTCTGGGGGCGTACACGGCCCCGGGGGTCCACCCGGTGGTTACCTGGACCGTTTCCGTACCCTAGGTTGCGGAAACCCCGTCGACATAATCCTGCAAATAGGCGTACCTGGGGGTGAGTTGTCCCCCCCTGGTCATCAGGGCCCGTGCGAGGATCCCTTCCGCGTCCCCATTGAAAAATGCCGGGATCACAAACTTGACAAATGCCGCCCCAAAGCCTTCGCTGGCGTCCCTGGGAAGCTCCGCAGGCAAATTGTCCACCGCCATAACGGCAATTGCTTCCGGCTTTCGGAAATCGGTTTCGCCTTCGGTAAGGGGGTCATATCCGTAAACGGGTTCCGCTATGGTGGAGGGGCGTATGGTCGGGGCCACGGGGCCGTCGATATCGCAGCTGATATCGGCCACCACCCGGATTCGGAAATCCGGCTTCTTCACATCTTCACGCGAAATCAGATACGGCGCCCCCTGCCCGTAAAAGTGCCCGGCAATAAAGATATCAGCCACGCGCGCAAAACGGTAGAAATTGGATTCATACAGGTCCGGGTGTGCGAAGAAATCCTCTTTGCTCCCGCGCGACCCATCCTTTCGCCGGTTGTAATAGGAGGCATCGATCTGGCAGTAGACCGGCCTGTCGAACTTCTGGCTCAGAAACTCCTGCACCCCAACTTTATCCAGGCCCATGCCGTCGAGCATCTCCTGGGCCCCGGACCCTACCCTTCCCCTTCCGGTCAGCACGATTTTGACTGGGGGCAGCTCCACCTGCCTCAGGACTCGGATCAGGGACTGCTGGTCCGGCAGGGTTTCGGCTTTCGGAAGCTGAAACAGGCCGCTTTTCAGCCCGTATGCGCGGATCGCGTTGAAGGCCCCCACGATGCCGGCATACCGCCCGAATGCCACCAGGCGCTTCCCTTTCGGGTCTGTCAGGACCTCGTGGTCATACAGCTCGATATTCTTATCGAGGATCGCCCTGAGAAGCTCGCGGTTATAGGGCTGCTTCTTTATCGTATGGGAAAAGAAAAAATACTTTTTTCCTGGGATGAGGGAACCGACGGGTACCTCCTTTACCCCCAGGAGCACCTCGCAATCGGACATATCCGTGACCACCGGGATCCCGGCCTGCAGGTATTCCTTATCGGGAAATGCCCTCAGGGGGGACGACTCAGCCAGGATACGCGCCTGGGGAAATCGATTCAGGACTTTCTGGCAGGCGGCAGGGGACAGGACCACCCTCTGGTCGGGCGGATTCTTGCGTTCGCGGATCAATCCGAATGTCATAATCGGTTTTGGTATGAAATTTGCTCAAAAGTAGGTGGATTTATAAGGGTATGCAAATACCGCCAGCAGAAGAATTAACGGGGATTGTGCCTTTAAATCCGTACCTTTGCTTTCGCTTTTTAAGCAGGGCACCCTGCCGAAGGCAAGAGGATGTTAAAATGTTCATTGGAATTTGGGGCCGACTGGTTTTGACAGCGAGATCAGTGGTAATGTAAGCATGCCGAGCGCTGGGATATAGCTCGTAAATCTCATAACTCAACACTGTTAAATGGCGAGTCTAACTACGCTTTAGCAGCCTAATTAACTGAATTATAGTAAGTTAAGGCCTAGTCCCGCAAGGCGGGAATGCTAAATGTCCCCGGGTAGCCCTTGTTGATGGCGACCCTTTCCGGGGCACCATAAAAGTCAACATAGCCCGTGTGCAGCTTCGGCATACGGGCAAACTCAAAGAAGCTAAGCGCGCAATGGGCGGTTTTTGGTCAGTTGCGCGCCGACAACCAAACAAAAACTAAGCATGTAGAAAGCATTGTTATTGCTTGTTTGGACGAGGGTTCGAATCCCTCCGGCTCCACGATCAAACGCAAACCCCGCCAAAATTGGCGGGGTTTCGTGTTTTCTGGAATCGCGTCGAGCTCGCTCGGACGCGAGGACAGGAAGCATGAAACCGCCTTGCCACAGGCAAGGCAGGGTTTGCATTTGCAGGACGGGAGCTAAAGGGATCACGGAGCGCAGCAAGGT
>CAZUZE010000314.1:0-2961 GCA_964624565.1 uncultured Robiginitalea sp. | reverse complement strand
ATCACAAAAACATTGTCCACGCTGAGCGAGAGCTCGATCAGGTACCCGGTAATGTATTTCAAAACGGCCGTTCCCGGGGTGAGATTCGTCGGGTTTTCGACCAGGTTGGCGGAGAAGAGCCAGTATATAACACCGCTGAAACTCAGGGCAACTGTCACCCATATGGCGGTCCAGATCCCCGCTTCCCTGGAGCGGATTACGTGGTCATTTTTATGAAACACCCCCAGATCTAGCGCCAGGAATACCATGATGCATAAAATGAAGATGATCCAGACCCACATGGACTCAAAGTTGTTTAGGGTAAAGATAAGAATCGTAATTGATCGTGTGGAATATGTAGCCTCCTAATTGGACGATGGAAACCCAAAAACATCAGGCACCACCCCTTTTGGGAATGTACTGGTTGCCCATAAGGAGCAACAGGGAGAGCAACCCGCAAACAAGGAACCCAAAAAAAAGTGGCAGGACGGTGTGTTCGAGAAAACTCCCGATCCAGGAACTCAGGGCCACTGAAATGGCAGTTGCCATAAACCCTGTAATGGCTGCTCCCAGTCCTGCAATATGGCCAAGGGGTTCCATGGCCATCGCCCTCAGATTCCCGAAAAGAAACCCGATGGCAGAAAACTGGAGGCAAAGAAAGACCATGAGGACCGGCAAGGGGGGATTTGGCGACCCGTGGAAGAGGAGCACATACAGAAGGGGAATCAGTGTAAAACACAAAAGGGAAACCCCGATGAGCCGATGCATCCCGTATCTCAGGACCAGGGATCCATTGACCAGGGTCGCCCCGCCAATGGTCACTGCAAGGGCGGCAAACAAATAAGGGAAAAGCTCCTCTGCATTGTATTGTATTTCAAAGATCACCTGGGTCGTGCTGAGGTAAACCAGGAAAGACCCGGTGATCATCCCCCAGATGAGCGTAAATATCACGGTGTGGCGAAACTGAAGCACCTCCCTGAAACCGGTCCAGAGGATCATGGGGCGGAATGTCTTTCGGTTTCGGGCAGGGAGGGTTTCAGGCTGGCGGAGCCAGAACCAAACCGCCACGGCAAGCCCGAAGAGGACCTGGAAATGAAAAATGGCCTCCCAGCCAAAGGCGTCGAGGATGCTTTTTCCCAAAGCGGGTGCCACCACCGGGATGAGGATGAAAATGGCCGTGACAAAGGACATGATCCGGGCCATGAAATCCCCGCTGAATTTATCGCGGATCATGGCGACGCTCATCGTCCTGGGGCCCGATAGCGCAGCGCCCTGGAGGAACCGGCCGAAAACCATCCAGCCGAGGGTCTGGGACGATACGCAAAGCACACTGGCCAGCACGAAAAGCGCAAATCCGATATAAACCACGGGTTTGCGGCCGATGCTGTCGGAGATCGGGCCAAAGAAAAGCGGACCGCTCCCCACTCCCAGGAAGAAAATAGAAACCAGCCACTGGTTCTGGACGGGATCGGGATTCCCGACTGCTTTGCCAATCAGGTCCAGGGCAGGCAGGAGCGCATCGAGGGAAAGGGCCACTGAAGCCATCAAAGCCGCCATAAGGGTGATAAACTCCAGCTGGTTCTGTGGCTTTTTTTCCATCGGGCAAAGGTAACGGGTTTTACCCGAAGCCCTTGGCAGAGACCCGACATAAATTGTATCTTTCGAATGAAAGCAATACAGCTATGAAAATTAGAATAGAGGACGATTCCGTACGCCTGAGACTAAGGCGGTCCGAAGTAGATGCGCTGGCCGAACAGGGCTGCCTGTGGGCAGAAACCCGGTTTCCCGGGGGGGTACTCACCTATGGCCTGAAGGCCGTAAAAGGAATGTCAAATTTGCAGGCTTCGCTGGAGAACAGCAAAATCACCATCTCCATGCCCGAAGAATGGATTGCGGGATGGCCCTCCTCCCCACGCGTGGGGTATGAGGCGCATATGGATGTCAACGGGCGACCCCTTCACCTGCTCATTGAAAAGGATTTCGTCTGCCTCGACAGGGACCTGGCCGGGCAGGACGACCAGTATCCGAACCCGAAGGCATGATGCTCCTTATGGCCGGAAATTGTACCGGTAGGTCAGCCGGACGCCAAAAATAAACCCATCATCCACAGTCTGGTTCAGGGGGGTGCGTTTGTCGTTGAAGAAAATATTGGCGATAGAAACCCCGGCCGTGTCCGCAGCGTCGTAAACCCGGTAGGTCCTGAAGAAAGAATATCCGGCCCGCAGCGCCAGCAGGAGGGAAGGGGTGAGGTCAAACCGGAGATAGGCCTGCAGGTCATTGGAGATCCGCTGCACATAGGAAGGGCCAAACTGCGGTGACTGCAGATCGTGGGTGGTCCCGAGGCTGTCAAAAAACAACCCGATCCGGAGCTGATCTGCTATCCGGTAGTTCGCATCGCCCCGCGCCGGGAGATACAAACGGACCTCATACTGGTTATCCGGCCCGCTAACGTAATAACTAAGCAGGGGGACCAGCATCCACCCATAGGATTCCTTGCTGGCATAAATCCCAAAACCATAAGACGCATTCGGTGATTTCTGCTTCTCAAAAAGCTGTATGGTCGCGATTTGGAACCCGTCCCGGAATGCGTCAAAAGCGGAAGAGATCCGAGGGATCAGGTAATGCACCCCGGACCAGTTGTTACTGTAGGGAATGCGAACCCCCAACTGGAGTGAGGCGGCAAAGAGCGTAGTGTTTCCCGGACTTTGGGGATCCAGGGCGAGGCTGTTAACTGTGGCATTGAGCCCGGGCAGGAAAACCAAATCCCCCTTTGTCGGTACCGGAAGGGTGAGGGCCAGATCCGCATGGTGCAGCTCCGTCTTTGGGTCAGACGCCTCAAACCGGGCAGGAGGGCTGTAATTATAGGAAGCGGTCACGAGGTCCAGATAGGACTGTCCGTGGATTTGCAGGCAGCCGAAAAGGATAACCACCAAGAAGATGTGACGTTTCAACCCCTGTTTTTTTAAGTAATATAATCTAAAA
>CAZUZE010000313.1:0-2965 GCA_964624565.1 uncultured Robiginitalea sp. | reverse complement strand
ATTTTTGGGCAAACAAAAACAAAAAACCATGAAAAAACTCGGCTTACTGGTACTGTTGTTTTCGGGTCTGCAGGTTCTGGCCCAAACAGGTACCATAAAAGGAAGAATCATTGACAAACAGTCCGAGGCCCCCCTGCCCGGGGCTACTGTCGAGCTGCTTGAACAGGCTACCAGCACAGGGGTCATATCCGATGAAAACGGGCTCTTCACATTGGCGGGCGTACCCGCGGGAAGACAAAAGATCAGGGTAAGCTATATCGGGTATGAAAGTATTACCCTGCCCAATATTGAAGTCACCACCGGGAAAGACGTCCTGTTGGATATCGCCTTGATGGAATCCTTTAATGAACTGGATGAAGTGGTGCTAACCACGGATACCAGCAAAGACAGGGCGAACAATGAGATGGCCACGGTATCTGCGAGGCAGTTTGGTATTGAGGAGGTAACCCGATTCTCCGGGGGGCGGAGTGATGTAGGCCGCCTTGCGGCCAATTTTGCGGGCGTTTCCGCGCCCGATGACAGCCGCAACGACATCGTGGTAAGGGGGAACTCCCCTACAGGCCTATTATGGCGTGTTGAGGGCATACCCGTTCCAAATCCAAACCACTTTGCTACTGCCGGGACTACCGGGGGCCCTGTCTCCGCGGTCAACCCGAACACGCTCAAAAATTCGGACTTTTTGACCTCGGCCTTTGCAGCAGAATACGGCAATGCGCTGGGGGGTGTCTTTGACCTGGGTTTGCGCAACGGGAACCCCGGTGACTATGAGTTTTCCGGCCAGGTAGGCGTGTTCACAGGTGTGGAGGCCAATGCCGAAGGCCCCCTTGGAAAGAAAAACGGTTCGTTCCTGGTGGCCTTCAGGTACTCTTTGATAGGCCTTGTCGGGGGTGGGGGCACAGGCACCTCCGCGGTGCCCAATTACAGCGACCTGACGTACAATATTGATTTTGGCCGCGGCAGGCTGGGCAGGCTGTCTGCTTTCGGGATGCTGGGTTCTTCCGACATCGATTTCCTCGGGGATGAAATTGAGGAAGACGATCTTTTCGCCGCGGAGGATGAAGACAGTTTTGCGGATTCCAGGTTCGGGCTTTTTGGGTTGAAGCATCAGGTCGCCCTGGGGAGCAGTAGTTTCGTTCGGACCGTTGTGGCGCATTCTTTCTCCGGAAATGACTTTACACAGAACCGCTTTATCGACAAGGATACCCCTGAAGAGCGGAGCCTGCTCTTTAACGAAAGCGAAGATTCAGAGTCGCGACTCTCCTTCAATACGATGCTCAACTCCAAACTGAGCAACCGGGCCACCTTGAGAGCAGGGGTCCTTTTCGAGAATTACAAGGTGGAATTAAGTACCAGAAGCCGGGAGCGGCAGCCGGATAACGACGGGGACGGGGATCCGGATCTCTTTACCTTTCTCGATGTCGATGAGCGATTTTCAATCGTCCAGCCTTATGTACAGGGGCAGTTTCGGCTGACTGAACGACTAACCCTGGACCTGGGGGCCCATGGCCAGTACACCAGCCTTAACGATCAGTTTGTAATTGAACCGCGGGGAGCACTCAACTATCAGATCGCCCCTAATCACAAGATAAACATAGGCTATGGATTGCATCATCAGAATATTCCCTTCCCGATACTCTTCCTGAATGAAAATGTCAATGGGGAATTGGTTCAGACCAACAGGGAGCTGGATTTTATCAGAAGCAACCACTATGTCCTGGGGTATGACGTAAAATTCGGCAATGACTGGAGGGGCAAACTGGAGCTCTACAATCAACAGATAAATGGTGCCGGGGTAGAGTCCGTGCCTTCCAGCTATTCCACATTGACCGAAGGCGCGGATTTTGCCTTTTCAGATGACAAGGTCTCCCTGGTCAATGAAGGGTCCGGCTTTAACAGGGGAATTGAAGTGACCATAGAGAAGTTCTTTACCAACAACTACTACGCGCTTTTTACGGGCTCTTTCTTTGAAAGCAGGTACGAGGGCAGCGACGGCATTGAGCGCAACACCCCATTTAACAATGGCTATGTGCTCAATGCCCTGGCCGGGAAGGAATTTCCCC
Source organism: uncultured Robiginitalea sp. (assembly GCA_964624565.1). Classification (GTDB taxonomy): domain Bacteria; phylum Bacteroidota; class Bacteroidia; order Flavobacteriales; family Flavobacteriaceae; genus Robiginitalea. The sequence continues at coordinate 905 of CAZUZE010000313.1, read as the reverse complement.
TGGGGGGAAACAACAGGAAATTGCTCTTCGTGGATACCAGGGTGTCCTTTGCCGGTGGGCGCTATTACACCCCGGTAGACCTGGAGGCTTCACAAGAAGCTGGCTTTGAGGTGCTTCAGGAAGAGCTGGCCTTTAGCGAACAATACGACCCCTATTTCCGATGGGATGTCAAATTCGGCATTAAAATCAACAGCAGGAACAAAAAGCAGTCCCACCGCTTTTATGTCGACCTGCAGAACGTCACCGCCAACGAGAATGTATTTGCAAGGCGCTACAACCGGGTTACCAACCAGGTGGATGAGGTGAACCAGATTGGTTTCTTCCCTGATTTTGGCTACCGGTTCCAATTCTAAAGGCCATGGACCTGTGTCATGTCCGTGCCTTAAACCGCACTATGAGTCCCCTGGCCAAAGGTTGCAGGAGAGTCAGAGTATCGAAGATTATTACTAGTTGTTTAATTTAAAAAAGAGAAAAATGATCAAAAAATCAATCAAAGTGAAGGTAGTCCTGCTTGCATCCTCAATGCTGTTGACATCTTGTTATTCCTATACGAGTGTGGTAGGGAAAGGCGCGCAGGGTACAGATCAATCGACAGAATGGAACCACTATTTGGTCTATGGCCTGGCACCTGTTGATGTATCGGACTCCCAACAAATGGCCAACGGTGCAGAGGATTACACGGTCAATACAAAGCAAACCTTTGTTAACGGACTGGTCGCTGCACTGACCTTTGGGATCTACACGCCGACTGTTACGATTGTGACAAAATAGGACAAAAGGCATGCCCCAGTCCGGGGGCGCGCATTTAAGAAAGGGTCCTGCAGCAAAAAACCTGCTGTGGGCCCTTTTCAATTTATTTTTCAGATATTAGAACTACCAAAAGAAACGATTAAACCGCCTTTGGG
>CAZUZE010000312.1:0-2977 GCA_964624565.1 uncultured Robiginitalea sp. | reverse complement strand
GACAAGGGCTGGCTCGCCTCGGGGTCCGAACTGCTTGAAAACCCCATAGCGGCTATCTACACGCCTTTTTCCTTTATCCTGATCTACGAGGTATACCTGCTGATCTATTACCTCCCGAAGTCCATAACTACCTATATCGGCAAACAGTACGAGATCATCACCCTGATCATTATCCGGCGGCTGTTCAAGGACCTCGCCAGCCTGGAGCTTTCCTCAAACTGGTTTGACCTGCAGGACGACCTGCAGTTTACCTATGACCTGATCGCTTCGGTAGTACTGTTTTTCCTAATCTACCTTTTTTATGTCCAGAGCCTCAAGCGGCGCCAGTTATTGGCAACAGGCCCGGATGGCGGCGCGAACATCCAGCGCTTTATCGATCTGAAAAGGGGGGTTGCGACCCTTTTGGTCCCCGTGCTGTTTCTGACTGCCGTGTATTATTTTATGAGTTGGGGCCTGACGGCCATCGGGGTTGTGGAAGCCTCGGGTATTTCTTTCAAAAGCATCAACAATGTGTTTTTCGATGAGTTCTTTACGATCCTTATCATCGTGGATGTGATCCTGTTGCTGGCTTCCTTCTACTACTCGGACCAGTTCCACAAAGTGATTCGCAATTCCGGCTTTGTCATCTCCACCATCCTGATCCGGTTGTCCTTTTCCGTCGAGGGAGCCGTCAATACGATCCTGATCGTAACGGCCATCTCCTTTGGACTGTTGATGCTGCTGATCCACAACCTATTTGAAAAAAAGCTGAGGGAAGAGGAAAACTAAAACGGCAGTCGAAGCTTCCTCCCGAAACAGGCAGCAAGACCCGATTCACCCCCTTGTCATAATTAAAACACAAACAGCAATGCCCTATACCTACCCCGGATTTGCCCGGGTCATCCGCAGTGAAGAAGGGCCGGGAAAGCGATACAGCCTGGAGGTGGGCCTGAATACGGAGGGTACGGCGACCTGTCTGGTCATTCAGAAAAATCCCAGCAAGGCGAACGGCGAACTTTCAGACCACACCATTAACAGGGTCCTGGAATATCTTTTCAGGAACCGGGATCGGTATCCGGTTTTGGAGGAAGTTGGGAAGGTCGTTTTTTTGAACCTGATCCCTTTTTATGAAACCTACTCGCACCGGCTAGCAGCGAAGCTGGGCGAACTCCCGGACCCCGCAAATACACAGGTCCTCCTGCGCTACCTGCGGGAAGGAGGGCTTTGTATTGCAGGCTGGGGGAACCCGGCACCAGGGCTGGCCGCGCTGCACGGCCAACTGGCAGAGGGGGTTCTCGATGCCCTCCGCCACTCTTCCTGTGAGGTATATCACGTAGGGGAGCTCACCCGGCTCGCATACCCGAGGCATGGGCAAATTTGGGGGTACGGCGACCGTCTGGCGCCACTTGACCCGTAAGAAGTTCCTGCTGATTGTAACAAATTGGGATCCGGGTCGTCTATATAATATACTTCCCCCACCAGACGTTTCACTTTAAAGATATTTGTGTCATGGCCACCTGCCGACTGAACATATTGCAGAAGTCCCTTTTCGTAGGAATCCTGTTCCTGATCTTTATCCTGTATTCCTTCCTGGGCTTCTGAAGCGCTACCTCCGGAATCCGAGTTACATTTTTTTGGCCGGGATCCCTTTTTAGCACCATCTTTGATATACCCTGGGGTAAACTGGATTCAGAATCCCTAAATCACACAGAGATGAAGACATTATGGCTTTTCCTGGCCTTTGCCGGACTGCTGCAGGCCGGCGTCGCGCAGACCAAGAATTTTATTGACCAGCCCTACCTGGAGACAGCTGCGGAGGTGGATACCCTTGTCACCCCTGACCGGATCTACCTGAACATCCGCCTGCAGGAGAGCGATACCAAGGGGCGCACTTCCCTCGAAGCCCTTGAGAGGCAGATGGGGGAGAAGCTCCGCACCCTGGGGGTCGACCTGCAAAAACAGCTGAAGGTTTCCGATTTAAACAGCGAGTTTCAGAAGTATTTCATGCGCGGGCAGGATATCCTCAAGGAAAAGAGTTTTGAATTGGTGGTGTACGATGCCCAGACCGCCGGACGGGTGTTGTTCGAGCTGGAAAGGGCCGGGATTTCAAACGTCAGCCTGCTCAGGACGGAGTATTCGCGTATGGACGCCCTCAGGGACACCCTCAGGGTACGGGCCGCAAAGCGGGCGAAAAAACAAGGCGTCCTGATGGCAGAGGCATTGGGCCAAACCCTGGGGCCTGCCCTGCTCATTACCGATACGGGATCCCGGATTTACATGCCTTCCGTGAAACGTGAGGCGGTTTTGTTGGCGGCTGACCAGGGGGATGCCTATACCCCGTTGCCGTCGGAATTCGATGATATCCGCATCCAACTTACCGTACAGGCCAAATTCAAACTCCAGTAGGCCGGAGTTGTCCGGGTACCTGCCTGCTGTGGATTTCATTTTTTTGTGGTGCCTGCAAGGTTTTTTCTGGGGAAACGATTACTTTGAAGAAGGGGGAGGGGGGACTTCCCCACGGGGGGAATAAATTGAGATACCATGTGCTACGATATAAAAGCCAGCCTCGAGGCCCAGCTCAAGCGCGCCCGGCGAAGGGGGGATGAGGAAGCGGCCCGGCAGATCCGGGAACAATTGCTCCCTGAGACAGACCTGCCCTTATACCACGCTTCCGGATTCAGCCACCCCAGGATGCTCATCTACACAGATGCGAGCCCGGACTATCCTTCGGCGGCCACCTGGGGGCTGCTTCCCCATTGGGTAAGGGACCGGCAGCAGGGCAAAACCCTTTGGGACAAAACACTGAACGCCAGGGGTGAAACAATTTTCGAGAAACCCTCTTTCAGGAAGGCCGCCCAAAGCAACCGGTGCCTGATCTACGTGGACGGGTTCTACGAGCACCACCACCACAAAGGCAAGACCTATCCCTATTTCATCTATCGCCGGGACGGGGAACCCATGGCCCTGGCGGGGTTGTACAGCGATTGGGCGGATCCCG
>CAZUZE010000311.1:0-2994 GCA_964624565.1 uncultured Robiginitalea sp. | reverse complement strand
TTTAAATAAAAAATGTATATTTGACTTGATATTGGGACTCCAATATTAATTTTCTTTTTCATAGCAATTTTTTTCCCATCCTTAAATTCGTTTAAGGGTGGGTTTTTCTTTTTGGCCCCCCGCCCCGTTCGACAAGGGGCTCCGCCCCTGTTAAATTGCGGATGGAAGTGGGGTGCCTGGTCTGATAGTTATCCCCGAATACCTATCTTTAATCCCTTCAAGGCAAATCGGTATGGAACCCATCCTTTCCATCAGGGAAGTGAGCAAATCATACGGGAGTTTTAAGGCACTGGACGGGGTCTCGATTGAGGTTCCGGCCCATTCCATCTATGGGCTGCTCGGGCCAAACGGGGCCGGCAAGACGACCCTGATCCGCATTATAAACCAGATTACCTTCCCGGACAGCGGGCAGGTGCTGCTGGGGGGCGAACCCCTTAGACCCTCCCACGTGGCAGCCATCGGGTACCTTCCGGAGGAACGGGGCCTCTACAAGAATATGAAGGTGGGGGAACAGGCGCTTTACCTTGCCCAGCTCAAGGGCCTTTCGCGGGCCGAGGCCGTGCGCGAGCTGAACTACTGGTTTGAAAAGCTCGACATCGGGGACTGGTGGAACCGAAAAGTCCAGGAGCTCTCCAAGGGTATGGCCCAGAAAATCCAGTTTATCACCACCGTCCTGCACAAACCGCGGCTGCTGATATTCGACGAACCCTTCAGCGGGTTTGACCCCATTAATGCCGCCCTTATCAAAGACCAGATCCTGGATTTGCGCAACCAGGGGGCCTCCATCATTTTTTCCACGCACCGCATGGAATCCGTGGAGGAACTCTGCGAGCATATTGCCCTGATCCACAAGTCCCATAAGATACTCGAAGGCCGGTTGTCCTCCATTAAAAAAGCGTATCGAAGCAATCAGTTCAGGGTGCGCTGGAAGCCCCGGGAACCGGGTCAGGGCCTGAACGGGCTGCAAGCAGCGGCTTCGGTTTCCCAATCCGCTTTTGACCCCGAAGAGGGGATATGGGATTTTGTCATCCGCCTCGAGGACCAGCAGCAGGGGGAATTTATGAAGCACCTGACCAGCGGCGGGGTCCTGTCTTCCTTTCAGGAGGTGATTCCTTCCGCCAACGACATCTTTATACAAACGGTTCAAAAACAGGAAGCACATGCGTAAACTCGGGTTGATCATCCGCCGGGAATACCTGGCGAAGGTCCGCAACAAGTCCTTTGTGATCATGACCTTCCTCAGCCCGATACTCCTTGTCGGGATGGTGGTGCTGATCGCCTACCTGACCCGGATCAACGACAATGAAAAGCGCATCGTGGCCGTATTGAACGAGAGTTCTTTTTTTCAGCAGGACTTCCTTCCCCAGCCCGGTGTTTCCTTCATCGTCCTTAAGGACCTTTCGCTCCGGGAGGCAAAGGACAGTACCCTGGCCCTGGGATATTACGGGCTGCTGCACCTGGAAGACCTCGAGCGGCCTGACCAGGTCGCGGAAACGGCTTACCTCTATACGCGGGAATCCCCGACCACCTCTGTGCTGGAACAAATCGAACGCATCGTCGAAAAGGAACTCCGCACCTACAGGCTGTCAGAGCTCGGGCTCAGCCCCGAGGCCTATGCCGACCTCGGCAAGGGCTATCAGATCAACACGGCGACCTTTGACGGCGCCCTGGGCGGAAAGGGGATCAATGAGTTTAAGGCCCTGGTGGGCGGCGGCTTCGGATACCTGATCATGATGTTCATTATCATTTACGGCGGCTTTGTCATGCGATCCGTCATTGAGGAGAAGACCAGCCGCATCATCGAAATCATCATTTCATCTGTAAAGCCCTTCCAGCTGATGCTCGGGAAGATCATCGGGACTTCCCTTGCCGGGATTACGCAGTTCCTGATCTGGATTGTATCGGCGTCCCTGCTGATGGTCCTGGCACTGGTCTTCCTGGACCTCGACCCCGCATTGCTGCTGGAGCGCCCTGGTCCGGTCCCGGGCATGGAGGCACCCTACGGAGGAGCTCCCTTGCAGGCCGACAGCACAACGGCCCTGATCGTCGAGGAATTCCTGAAAATCCCGATGGGGCTTATGATCGGGTTTTTCCTCGTCTATTTCGTGCTCGGGTACCTCATTTACAGCTCGATCTACGCGGCCATCGGGGCGGCCGTGGATAACGAAACGGACACCCAGCAGTTTATCTTCCCGATCATCCTGCCGCTGATGCTCGCTATTTATGTGGGATTCTTTTCCGTATTTTCGAACCCCCACGGCCCGATTGCCGTCGGGTTCTCCATCTTCCCGCTCACTTCCCCCATCGTCATGATGATGCGGTTGCCGGGTGGCGTGGGGGAAGGGGGCGTCCCCATCTGGCAATTGCTGCTCTCAATTTTCCTGCTCGTCCTCACGTTTCTGGCCATCGTTTACCTGGCGGCAAAGATCTACAGGGTGGGCATCCTGATGTACGGCAAAAAGCCCTCGTACCGCGAATTATTAAAATGGTTGAAATACTAGCCCCATGGTCCAGGATACAGACAAAGATGTAACCAGCTTTTTGGAAAACGACCTCTGGCAGCGGATCCGGGATTTCCTCAATATGGGGATCCACCTGGGGGAGGGCCAGAATTCGATACACCTGACCATCGGCCTGCTGATCCTGGTGAGCCTCACCCTGATGGCGACCAAGTTCGTGATGAGCTGGATGCGCAAGCTCTTTGTCCGGAAGATGGATTCGGATGACAAGCTGAAGTTTACCACGATCTTCAAGTACATCAAGTACCTGATCTATGTGATTGTGATCCTGCTGACCCTGAGCTCGGCAGGGATCGACATCACCCTGCTGATTACCGCCTCCGCCGCCCTCTTCGTTGGGATTGGCCTGGCGCTCCAGGAATTGTTCCAGGACATCATCGGGGGGATCCTGATCGTGATAGACAAGTCCCTGAGGGTAGGTGATATTGTGGAGGTGGACGACCGGATAGGCAAGATACTGGAAATCAGGCTTCGG
>CAZUZE010000310.1:0-2998 GCA_964624565.1 uncultured Robiginitalea sp. | reverse complement strand
ATGCCAGTGTTTAGACGGACTGAACCTGGCTGTGGCTATCTCCAGGGGCAGTTACACAGTATCGAAATGAATCGATATCTTTAAGCAGAAGCCGATTTCGGGGATACCCTCCCAAAAGAGCGAATCCTGATAAATGGAAAGATTCTCCCTTTTTATGAGATCCTGCCGAACCTATTTCAATTGAACATGAACAAGCACGTGAACATTATAATAGCAGGAGCCGGCGGCATCGCAGAAGCCGTTGGGCTCATCCTTGCCGAGCGGAGCAAGGTCTCCCCTACCCTGTTTATTGGCAACAGGACCTTATCGAAAGCTCAGGAGGTTGTCCAATGGATAAAAAGGGGGACTTCAAAAGTCACAACGGTCAAAGCATTTGAATTGAACCCAGGTGCATTAAGCCAGGAAGCCAGGGAAATCTTCCAACAGGGCGACATCCTGCTGGATTGCCTGCCCGGAGGATTGGCGCCCCAAATGGCCCGGTATGCAAAAACATACCACCTTCATTACGCCAACCTTACGGAATATGTGGAGGAGACAAACCAAATAATGGCCCTGGGCAGGGATGCCAAAACGGGGTTTGTGCTGCAGACTGGTTTGGCCCCCGGATACATCAATGTGCTGGCGCATAAAATGTTCCTGGATTTTTGCGATGATTTTAGGGTGGAAAAAGTCGGCTATTTGGGATTCAAGGTTGGGGCATTGACCCACTGTGCTGTCTCCCCCCACTTCTATGGATTTACCTGGAGCCCGGTGGGAGTGGCAACGGAATACGTTAAAGAGGCCATCGCCCTGCGCAATTTCCGGAAAACCTCTTTGCCCTCCCTGTCCGAAAGAGGACAACTCATTATTGACGGGGTTTTATACGAGGACGATTTAACTTCGGGAGGCGCGGCCGACTTGCCCGATGCCCTGGCCGGCAGGGTACGCACCCTTGATTACAAGACCCTGCGCCATCCCGGTCATTATCAGTGGGTGTCGGATCAACTGAAAAGCGTGGGCGATAAAGAAGGCAGCATCCCGGCCCTGCAGCGTGTCATGGAGGAAGAAATCCCCCATGTGGAGGACGACCAGGTCGTGTTGTACGCAGCTGTGGAGGGAAAGGATTCTTCGGGTGTGCTGAGGAGGCGGGAGGTTTCAAAACAAATCCTTCCCCAGGTGGTCGGGAAGCACAAGTTGCGGGCTATACAAGCCACCACGGCCGCGCCCCTGATCCAGGCTGCCCAGCTGTTGACAGAGTCCCGCCTCCAGGGGGTCGTCCTGCAAAGCCAAATCAGCCCTGATGCGTTCCTCAATGGAGATTTTGTGAAATCTGTGTATGGAGAGGTGTGATACAAAAAAACAGCGCTGCAGCAGTCTTTTCGGGCACCCCGCTGAGGCCCCCACAACCTCATACGCCGTTAAATTCAGAATGAGGAGAACAGCGAGTCGTAGTTGTTTATTGGCAAACGTGCATGATCGAACACTTTGTCAGGGCCGGGAAGGTCATCGGTATGCAGGAATTGGGAAATCATTCCAAAAGTGAAGTCTTGCTGAAAGACTATCGGGACAACCCCAAATTCATTTATCTAGACTTCGTGGTCAAAAAACTCAGGGAGTACCGGTTGGAAGCAGGGTATGGGTACCCGGACTCCGTTTCGGCGACTTTAGCTGACCTCTACCAGTCCTTCCGTAGGAATTTAAGCCGGTCAGTCCTGTTTGGACTTCACGGCCCTTTTGCCGGTCAGGTATCCCAGGTAGAAAGGGAGGGCAAGTACAATGATCAGGGCAAGGATGAGATAGAACAACGCCGTTTTTAGGATCCGGTGGATTTCCGAAAAGGCATTTTTAATGCCCGCATCGGTAATTTCCCGTGCTTCACTGCTAAATGCCATCCGTTCCCGAAGAATGAGGGTGTCCAGGGCAAGGCGCTCCCGGAGGATGAGGAGGTCCAGGGCTGCGCGCTCCCGTGAAAGCCGCACCATCGTCTGTTCGATCCCCGTGTTCAGTTCCGAAACTACCGGATACACTGAATTCCTGAGGTCTTCGATGGCCAGGGAAAGGATTTCCGGGGAATTCACAGCCACGTCGGCCAGTCGTTCCAACTCATATTGCACGGCCGCAAGGCGCACTTCCAGGGGTACCGAATCAAGGCCCTGTTCCTTCAGGAACAAGGAGGTCTGCCACGCCAGTTTCTTGCCGGCCACTTCCGTGCCGAAGTCGAAGCGGTTCGTCGCATCCGCCACTACCTCGGAAAGGGTGCCTACCGTTTTGACCGCGGTGCTGTCGGGCAAATTCTTGAAGGACAGATACGACTCCCGTATGGGTGTATGGCGGAATTCATTCTCAAAATTCAGGGGGTTCTCCAGCGCATAGGCCCTCACAAACTCGCTGTACCTGGGAAATTCCTTCTCGTTGAGGACGGTGGCCGCAATATTTTCTGCCCGCACTGCATTTTCCCCAACAGCCGATATCGCTATGGGTGCCCAGGGCCCGAATATGGTGTCCGCCCTTGACGGAATGAAGAGATTCCGCATCTCCTCCATGTATGCCCAGGTGTCGACAAGGGCCACCCGGGGAAGGGTCTGAAAACTTATCTTGCTAAGTGCCGTAGCCGTCACTATTTTCCATTTCAGGGCATTTTTCTCGATGTCCGGATTGCCCGCTGCCTCCCCCAGGATGCTGTCCGCAGCGATCTCCGTGCGCAGCAGGGCTTCTTCCGCAAACGCCTGTATCAACAGCCGGGTGTTAAGTTCGTTAACGGTGAGCGGCTTTTGTTCGCTCTCGATCCTCAACAGGGAACAGGAGTTCAAGGAAACCACGGCCAAAAACATGAAAGCCATTATTTTCCATGGACTCCTTTGTCCGGTCCGTCCCAGGGCGGGGATCCTGCCTGCCCTGTTGCATGCCAAAGCCTGTGGGTCCTTTACCCCTCCGTTGATTCTTATTCTTTTTTCTGCGGATTCCATAACCCAAAGGCGGTTTTATCGTTTCATTTGGTAGTTCTAATATCTGAAAAATA
>CAZUZE010000309.1:0-3022 GCA_964624565.1 uncultured Robiginitalea sp. | reverse complement strand
GTTAAGTATGGCTCAGGTAATGGAAGGAAAGATTACAAATATGAAAACCAGGCTAAAGGCCTGTCAGGGTTTGCACCAGTACGTCTAAATGCCTGGCCTCGTGTGCGGCGGACAGCACAATGCGCCTGGGGGACGTAGTGCCCGCTTCGGCGGCATAATCAAAATCAGTGATGAAGATGCGATTCCCCCTGAGGAAGGAAGCCAGGTTGGGGTCGGTAAGGTAGCTTACGGGGTACCCCGGAGAGGAGCTGAGGACGTTGAGGTTTCGGGTTTTCTCCTCAAAAAAGGCCACATTTTGGAGGAGTTGTCCAAATTTTTGCCCGTACCGCCCCCTTTCAAGGGTTTCGGCCATGGCCCCCAGTCCTGCCGGGGGTGCCGGGCTGGCCCCTGCAAAGAACGGGGTGGCCCGGAGCTGGTCCAGGACGCCTGAAGGCCCGGCGATCATGCCAGCCGTTACCCCAAGGGCCTTGCCCAGGGAGGCGCACAAAAGCAGTTCCTTAAACCCGTATTCGCTGAGGGTCTTCCAGGAACCACTGCCGTCCATACCGCAAATACCGATGCCGTGGGAATCATCTGCCACGAGGATGCATTCGGCCGGCAGGCTGCCCAGCAGTTCCCAGACCGGACCAGGGCGGGTATCACTTCCCATGGTATCGGTAAATACCACGGGGGGTTTTCCCCCTTTTTTCGAAAGCACTTCCCTTAAAAGGTTTTGAAGCGTGTTCCAGTCGGCTGTGCGCGCTGCCCCGGGCGGCAAAAGGGCCTCGTGGCAATTGGGGCTGAAAAAGCGTGGGTGCCCGAGGATTCCATAGTATTCCACCAGAAGGCGGGCAGACATAAAGCCGGAGGACAGGGTAAGGCAGGCTTCGCTGCCCACCCAGGCCGCCAGGGCCGCCTCTGCTTTTTCATACACCGATAAAACCAGGTTGCCCCCCCTGGAAGCCCCCCAATGTGCCCCGATTTCCAGGGTATGCCGGGCGATGGCCTCGCAGAACTCCCTATCTGTTTGCATGCCCAGGTACCCCGTGCCCCCAAAGTAGAGATAGTCTTCGCCCCCGATGCGCACTTCCGGCCCGGGGATGCGATTTGTGTACATTTTCATGGGAACAGGCTTACCCCGGAGCCGGGAAGCTGCGGAAGGACGATGCGCCCCCCCGCCTCGATCCGGACCCCGGTGGCGATATCGGACTTCAGGAGCATGGCCCCGTCCATATCGACATAGTCCAGCTCAGGCAGCAGCTGGGCGATGGCGGAAATCCCCACCGAGGATTCCGTCATGCAGCCGACCATCACCTTAAGGCCCAGTTCCCGGGCGTGCTTTATCATCCGCCGCGCAGGGGTCAGTCCCCCGCATTTGGTGAGTTTAATATTGATGCCGTTAAAGTGCAGGGCGCACCGGGCCACGTCGGCCTCTACCAGGCAGCTTTCATCGGCGATGACGGGCAGTACGCAGTGGTGGGAAACCCGCTCCATGCCCGACCAGTCATTTGCCCTGAGGGGCTGCTCGATGAATTCCACCCCGAGCTCCTTTAAGGCAACTGCATTTTCGATGGTCTCCCGGGAGGTCCAGGCGCAATTGGCATCCACGCGGAAAACTGCATCCGTATGCTTTCTCAGCTCGGTCACTATGGCGACATCCCGGTCCGTGCCCAGCTTGATCTTATAGACGGGCCAGGGGAATTCCTCCATTTTGGCCACCATGACGTCGGTAGGGTCCAGGCCTATGGTGTAATTGGTCACCGGATACGTTTCCATGGACGTGCCCCAGAGCTCGTGCAGGGGTTTCCCCTGCAGCTTGCCAAAGAGGTCCCAGGCCGCCAGGTCCAGGGCGCAACAGGCGAAACTCGAAAGGCCGCGGCTGCGAAGTGCTTCGTACAGGGCCACGGGGTCCCGGGGGGACGCCTTTTCGACCAAAGGCCGCACCTGCTCGATTTCGGCAATCAGTTCCGGGATCCGGACGCCGTAATAGGGGTTTGAAGTGGCTTCGCCGTAGCCCGTATGCCCCTCGAAAGCCAACGAGACGATCAGTGTGGGCTGCTGGTCATAGCGTTCCCTTGAGATCCCGAAACTGTGGGCCAGGGTAAGGGTAAATGGATGGAATTCTAATTTCAATGGAATCGGTTTTTTCAAGTATCTAAATGTAATGAAATCTCCAATTTACAAAATGAAAAAGCCACAGGAGACAGGACCTGTGGCTTTTTGGTAAAGGGTCGGTGAAAATACCTGGCAGGAAAGGTCAGTTTTTATAGACGCTGCCGGAGGCCGACTTGCGGGTATCCACCTTTGGGCTGCCGCTGTAGCCTATATCCGCCCCGCTGCTCGCGTCCGCGGTGAGCTGCTCCGTAACATTGACGCGAATATCCGCCCCGCTGCTGGCATCGGCCCGGCATACTTTTGCCTCCAGGTCCACGGCCCGGATGTCCGAACCACTGCTGGCACTGGCGTACAGCAGGTTGGCGCGTCCCCCCATGCGGATATCGGCCCCCGAGCTGGTTTCGGCATCGATCTGATCGGCCGCTATTTCCACTTTAAGACTCCCGCCGCTGCTGGCACTCAACCGGACTTTGTCCGCCTCCAAAAGGCCTTCCCCTGTCAGGTCGGCCCCGCTGTTGGCTTCCAGGGAGGTGATATCGGGCATGCTCACATATATTTTTTTGGTGGCCCTTCCGATATTCTTAATCGCATGGATTTTCAGCTTCCCTTCACGGATGTCCGTACCGATCAGGTCGATGACATTCTCGTCCGCGGCTACGCGGATTTTAAAATCCGGTGCCTGGGTAATGTAGACATCCAGTCCTTCAGAGGACGTAACGGCGGTGAAATCTTCGGGGACGTCACGGCTCTCTTCGACAACCTCCCCGTTGCCGGTAACCCCGCTGCCGAAATTCACATCCATTTTACAGGACGCAGAGAGCAGGGCCAGGATAATTGCGATGGTAAATCTTGCTAGTGTTGTCATGATGTTTGTTTTTTGATGATCCCGGGCCTTGGCCCGGTTGTTTTTCGTGTTGTGGTTGTTTCA
>CAZUZE010000308.1:0-3044 GCA_964624565.1 uncultured Robiginitalea sp. | reverse complement strand
AAAGATATTTATTCTTTTTTGTACTTTGAAAAAAACGATCGCTATGAAACAGACTGTATTCACCTCCCTTATCCTTTTTCTCGCCCTTGCTATAGGCGTACAGGCCCAGGAAACCCGGATGGTCCGGGGCAGTGTCACCGATGGGACAAACCCGATGCCCGATGTCCGTATTTCCATATCCGGGAAGGAAGGGGCAGGCACCTACACGGATTCAGAAGGAAAATACCAGATCGAGGCCCAGGTGGGTGACCTGCTCCAGTATACCTATACCGGCATGAGGGACTACCTGGTACGGGTGGAAGAAGTAACCCGGTACCTGAACCTGGTCATGATCCCCGACGTTGAGGAGCTCGATGAGGTCACGGTGACCCGGAGTCGCCGGAAATCCCAGCAGGACCTCGCCATGGAGTATGCGACCAACCCCAGGATCATAAAGACGGCTTTTGGGATGCTGGATGCCGATACGGCCCCTGCCCAGGTGCGGATGCTGGACCCGACCCAGATCCTCCCGGTGGCCATTTGCATCCTGGACGTGATCCGGAACCGGTTCCCGGGGGTCCGGACCACGGGGAATTGCCTGGAAGGCGGGGATGTCATCTTCAGGGGGGCCGGATCCATCGGGCAGCAGCGGGTAGGTATTTATGATGTGGATGGCCTGGTTTTGCAACAGGCGCCCCTATGGATCGATGTAAGCCAGATCAAGCGGATGGCGCTGATCTCCTCCATCGCATACACCGCCCGGTATGGCGCTGTGGGAGGCGGAGGGGTCATCGTGATCAATACGATTTCCGGGAATCCGCAGCTGGACCGGGTCATCGACCATGCGCGCCTGAGGAATAACTATGTCACCGAACCGGCCCTCGGGTCTGAAGCCGTAGCCAGCAGCGAGCCCACCTATATGGCTGCCTTTCGGGAATCCGGGACTACAGCGGAAGCGCGCACGGCGTATGCCCGCTACGAGTCCCAATACCGGGGCTCCCCCTATTTTTTCCTCGATTCCTACCGCCACTTCTACCAGGTCCGGGGGGAAACGGAATTTGCAGACGAGATTATCCGGGCCAATAAAAGGATATTAGAGGGCAATGCGCCCATGCTCAAGGCCCTGGCCTATACCTACCAGGAACAGGGGCGGTATTCCGAAGCCCTGGAAGTACTGAAGGAGGTCTTTATCCTCCGCCCGAACTACAGCCAGTCCTACCAGGACCTGGCAGGGGCGTACCGGGATGCCGGGGCCTACGAAAAGGCGGCCGCCATGTACGCCCGGTACAAATACCTGGTAGATGAGAACTTTTTATTGCCCTCGGAGGATTTTTCGAAGATCATCCAGCACGAGAGCGACAACCTGCTGCAGTTGCACGCCCCTAAAATCGGGGCGAATTCCAGGAAAATCATCTCCGATCCCTTTGTGCAGAACACGACGCGGATCACAGTGGAATGGAACGAAACAGAAGCGGAGTTTGAGCTGCAATTCGTCAACCCGGAGGGCCAGTACCACAAGTGGAAACATACCTATGCGGAAAATGAGGACCGGATCATCGATGAAAAGATGACCGGGTATGCCATGGAGGAGCACATCATCGACAGTTCCCTGCCCGGCCTCTGGGAGATCAACGTGCGCTATGACGGCAACAAGAGCCTTACCCCAACCTATCTGAAAGTGACCACCTATTACAACTACGGGGAGCGCGATCAGAAGAAGCAGGTGCATGTGTTTAAGCTCAGCCTGACAAACAACTGGCAGCAATTGCTCTCCGTCAATAACCCGGGGGTAAGCCGTGTCCGCTGATGCATATTTGAAAAAAGAATCTTTTCTGCTTTTCCTGGCCTTTTCGGCATCCCTCAATGCCCAGCTGGCGTATGTGGGGAGCGTCGTAGATGCCGTTACGGGAATGCCCATCCCGTTCGCCAATATTGGCGTAGTGGACCGGGCCATCGGAACGGTCAGTGACGAGGACGGGAAGTTCCTGCTTGAATTTCGCCCGGATCGCGTCCGGCAGGGGGATTTCCTCCGGATTTCCAGCCTTGGATACCAGCCCACGGAAGTGCCCCTCTCCCGCCTGGATCAATTCACGGAGCATTATACTTTTCGCCTGCAGCCCTCGCCCATCAGCCTTGACGAGGTCGTAGTGTCCACTTCGGAGCTTTTTCAGGTGGAGGAGGAGCTTGGCTATCCCAATATGATCGGACGCGGCATCGGCTACTGGAAGGACAGCGTGGCCCTGGGCGGGGAACTCGGTTCCAGGATCCGGGTCGATCCGGGACTTTATCGGCTAAATGCCCTGTTTTTCGATATTCTCGACAACCCTTCGGACAGTGTCCGACTGAGGGTCAATATCTACGAGCCGATGGAATCGAGTGGGATCCCGGGAAGAAACCTGAATACGAGCGGGGAGGGCATCGTGTATACCCTTCGCAAAGGGGAGATCCTGGCCGTGGTGGATCTCTTCCCTTATGAAATATGGGTGCGCAACGATTTTATAGTCAGTCTTGAACTCCTGGGCGTCTACGGGACGGACCGGGTGGGCTTGAGCCTGCCAGCCGGGGAGAAACCCGGGGGGAAATCGTTCCGGAGGTACGCCAGCCAGGATGCCTGGGAGAAAATCGACCAGGCGGTGGTCGGTTTTACGATTCAAAGCACCCTTTACACCGACAATCCCCGGAGGCTCCCCAAGGCGCGGGTGCTGCGCAAACAAGAGAAAAATGAGGCGGAAATATCCGGATATGTCTTCCACGGGGGCAACCCGCTCCGCGAAGCCACCATCCGCAATTATACCCGGAATGAAACCGTGACCACCGATAAATGGGGACGCTATACCACCCGGGTTTCAAAAGGGGACATCCTCTCGGTATACTACCCGGGCATGCTGCAGCTCGTGCTGGAGATAGAGGAGCCCGGGAACTTTAATTTCCAGCTGCAGCGGGAGTAAGGGCTCCCGGTTCCCGAGGGTCGTCCTTAAAATCAAACCTGCAGGACCCCCATATTAAATGGCCGGTCAATGGGGGCGTGGTCGGCCGCCTCAATGCCCGTGGAAATCCAGTTCCGG
>CAZUZE010000307.1:0-3049 GCA_964624565.1 uncultured Robiginitalea sp. | reverse complement strand
GTTCATAGGGGGACGCACGATACCTCAAAGAATTGTTTTCAGGGACCTCTGTGAACAAATCAAAAAAAGTCGTATATTTGCGCCACTGAAAGAATAAAGGTATTCATGAGGGGACACGAGTCCCCTCTTTTATTACCTGTAATTCAACCAGATTTGAGATGGCGGGAAGTGATTTGCAGCAACGGGTGGAAATGCTTTTAAGCGAGGCATTCGGGAAGCGTCCGGACCTGTTTCCGATCTCCCTCAAGGTCGGGGCGGACCAGAGCATCCGGATCATTGTGGATGGGGATGCAGGTGTTACCCTCCAGGATTGCATGGAAATCAGCAGGGCAGTGGAACACCAGCTCGACAGGGAAGCATATGATTTTTCCCTGGAGGTGAGTTCGGCAGGTGCGACAGCACCTTTGGAGCTGCCGAGGCAATACCGAAAGAACCTCGGAAGGACCCTGGAGGTTAAGACCGGGGAAAGGGAAATCCAGGGGACCCTGGAGGCCATCGGTGAGAATGACATTACCCTGAGCTGGAAGGCCAGGGAGCCCAAGCCGGTCGGCAAGGGCAAGCATACGGTTCGGAAAGAAGCGGTCATCCCCTTCTCCGAAATTGAAAAGGCGAAAGTTGTTTTAAAATTCTAAGTGTATCGTAGGAAATGGAAAATCTTGCATTAATCGAATCGTTTTCAGAGTTCAAGGACGACAAGTTTATCGACCGGGTAACCCTGATGGCCATACTGGAGGAAGTATTCCGTGGCGCCCTGAAACGCAAATTTGGATCCGATGATAATTTTGATATAATCATCAACCCGGATAAGGGGGATCTGGAAATATGGAGAAACCGGGTCGTTGTCCCGGACGGGGAAGTGGAAGAGCCCAACGAGCAGATTTCACTTTCAGCGGCGCGGAAGATTGAGCCGGATTTTGAAATTGGGGAAGACGTTTCCGAGGAAGTGAAATTAATCGACCTCGGCCGCCGGTCGATCCTGGCGCTGCGGCAGAACCTGATCGCGAAGATCCACGAACACGACAACACGACCATCTACAAACAGTTTAAGGACCTCGAAGGCGAGATTTACACCGCTGAGGTACACCATATTCGCCATCGGGCGATCATCCTGTTGGATGACGAGGGCAACGAAATCATCCTGCCCAAAGAGAAACAGATCCCCTCGGACTTCTTCCGCAAAGGCGACAACGTCAGGGGGATTATCGAAAGCGTGGAACTCAAGGGGAACAAGCCGCTGATCATCATGTCACGGACATCCCCCCTGTTCCTCGAGCAGCTCTTCCACCAGGAAATCCCGGAGGTTTTTGACGGGTTGATCACCGTGAAAAAAGTGGTCCGTATTCCGGGTGAAAAAGCCAAGGTGGCCGTGGATTCCTATGATGACAGGATTGACCCGGTCGGGGCCTGCGTGGGGATGAAAGGGTCCCGGATCCACGGGATCGTGAGGGAGCTCGGCAATGAGAATATCGACGTGCTGAACTGGACCAACAACCCCCAGCTGATGGTGACCAGGGCGCTGAGCCCGGCAAGGGTTTCCATGGTAAAGCTGAACGATGAAAACATGACGGCACAGGTCTACCTCAAACCGGAGGAGGTCTCAAAGGCCATTGGCCGGGGCGGACACAATATCCGCCTGGCCGGGAAGCTGACCGGTTATGAGATCGACGTATTCCGCGAGGGTGTTGAAGAAGATGTTGAGCTTACGGAATTCTCCGATGAAATCGAAGACTGGGTGATCGCCGAGTTCAGGAAAATAGGACTGGACACGGCCCGCAGCGTGCTGGAACAGGACGTGGCCGACCTGGTGAAAAGAACTGATTTGGAGGAGGAGACCATTTCTGATGTGATCCGGATCCTGAAAGAAGAATTTGAAGATTAAGCTATATATTAGCACAGTAAATACAGTAAACAGAGCGTAAATTTTATGGCAGAGAATGCGACCATAAGGCTTAATAAAGTCCTGAGAGAACTAAATATTTCATTGGACCGGGCGGTGGATTATCTCACCTCCCAGGGTCATGAGGTGGATGCACGCCCGACGACCAAGATTTCCGATGAAATATACCAGGTCTTGCTGGAGGAATTCCAGACGGACAAGAGCAAGAAGGTTGCCTCTAAGGAAGTCGGCGAGGAGAAGCGAAAGGAAAAAGAAGCGATCCGTTTACAACTGGAACAGGAGCTGGAGGAAAAGCGCCTGGCCCGTGAGAAAATGGCCCAGCCCGAAGTGGTAAAGGCCAAAGCCGAGCTCAGCGGATTAAAAACCGTGGGGAAAATCGACCTGGATAAGGCAGGCAAGCCGGAACCGCCCAAACCCGTTAAGGAAGCTGAAAAGCCCGTCGAAAAGCCGGTCGAAAAGGCAGCGGAACCGCCTGCACAGGAAAAAGCACCGGAGGCAGCCCCTGAGCCCGTCGAGGCCCCGGCCAGGACACCTGCGGCCCCCGAGGTGCCTGAACCCGTCAAACACGAGACCGAATACCAGAAGCTGACAGGCCCTACCATAAAGGACAAAATTGACTTATCCAAGTTTGAGAAGCCCAAGAAGAAGGTCGAAAAACAGGACGACAGCGCGGATCGCAAACGCCGCCGCCGCCGGATTGTAAGCAAGTCGGATACGGTCAAAGGCCGCGGTCCCGGAGCAAAAGGACAGCGGGCGGGCGCGATGAAGGTCGAGCCCACAGAGGAGGAAGTACAAAAACAGGTACGGGAAACCCTTGAAAAGCTCCAGGGGAAATCCAAAAAAGGAAAGGGTGCCAAGTACCGCCGTGACAAGCGGGACCAGCACCGCCAGCAAACCGAAATGGATCTGGCCCAGCAGGAACTGGACAGCAAGATCCTCAAGGTCACGGAATTTGTCACAGCCCAGGAAGTGGCGACCATGATGAATGTGTCTACTACGGAAATTATTTCCGCCTGTATGTCCCTCGGGATCATGGTGACCATGAACCAGCGGCTGGATGCGGAAACACTCTCCATTGTCGCTGACGAATTCGGATATGAAGTGGAGTTTGTAACCGCGGATATTGAAGAGGCGACCGAAGAAGAGGCAGAT
>CAZUZE010000306.1:0-3102 GCA_964624565.1 uncultured Robiginitalea sp. | reverse complement strand
AAACAAATTTGTGAGAAGGCTCACCGAGAACGTATAGCACGGCTTTGAATAAACTACTGTTAAAATCTGATATCCAGGATTTTATTTTCAACAATACGAACCTTGATCCTGCCGGGGTTTCCCTCGGCAAAAGCCCCTTCCCGGGAGTGAGCCCGGGGGAACTGGCCGGGCAGCTGGGCGCCCGGAAAAAGGCGCAGACCAAATTGCCCTTCTGGTATGCGCAAAAGGGCATCTACTACCCCCCCCTTCTAAACCTCGAACAGGCCTCGTCGGAAGGCACCGCCCGTTACAAGGCCGATCTGGTCAGGGGAGAAACCCTCCTGGACCTGACCGGGGGTTCCGGGGTGGATACCTATTTTTTTCGGGAGGCCATTCGGGAAATCCACTATGTCGAACAAAACAGTGCCCTTGCGGAAATTGCAGCGCATAATTTCAGGGTGCTCGGGGCGACCAACATTGTGACCCATGTGGGGGACGGGATGGAACTCCTGGAAGGCAACCGCCTGGGTAAGGCGCGTTGGGACTGGATCTACCTGGATCCCTCCAGGCGCCAGAAAAACCGCTCCAAAGTCTTCCTGCTTGAAGATTGCGACCCTCCCTTGCCGGACGTGCTTTTACCGCTGTTTCGCGCGAGCCCGGACCTTTTGGTAAAAACCTCGCCCATGCTGGATATTGCAGAGGGGATCCGGCTGATGGGAAATGTCCGCGAGGTGCATGTGGTCTCCGTGGGGAATGAAATGCGCGAGCTCCTGTGGTGGCTGCAGAAGGGGTATGAAGGGGAAGCGGTCCGGGTGGCCGTGGATTTAAAGGAAACGGGGAGGCCGCTTAGGTTCACGGCCTCCGGGGAGGCTGCGGCAAATGCAGAATACCACGCTCCCATGAGGTACCTTTATGAGCCCAATGCGGCTGTACTGAAGGCCGGGGCCTTTAAAACGGTTGCCATCCATCATGGGTTAGCGAAAATCCACCCCCACACACACCTCTATACCTCGGACTCCCTGGTCGAATTCCCGGGAAGGCGTTTTGAAATCGTCGAAAACCTCCTGTACAAACCCGGAAAACTCCCCTATGAGAAGGCCAACGTCAGCGTTCGGAATTTTCCGGAATCCGTCGCGGTCCTGCGCAAGCGGAACCGGATCAGGGACGGGGGTGCGACCTACCTGTTCTTTATCCGCTCCCTTGACGAATCCCTCAGGGTGCTGGAATGCCGGCGCCTGTGACTGGAAGCGGTCCCGACGACCCTAACCGCCTTCCGTCCAAGTGCTGCAGGGCCACCTGAAATCCTCTACCGGATAGGCAGATGCGGCTTTCAGGTTGTAATGCCACCACTCCGTCCGCACGGACCAGAATCCGTGCCGCTCCATGGTCTGCTTCAGCAATTTTCGATTCTCCCGTATGCGCGCAGGCAATTCCGTATTGTCGTGATAGGCGCGCCTGCCAAAAAAATCGAAATCGGTGCCCATATCCAGCAGCTCCCCATCCAGGGTTTCGAGGGTGATATCCACGGCGCCCCCCTTATTGTGAATGGAGCCTTTGGCCGGATTGGCCACATATTGCGGGTTGGGCACGATCTTCCACATCAGGTACTGTACGGAATTGGGGCGGTAGCAGTCAAAAAAGCGGATCCGGACCCCTTCTTTTAAGAACTCCCGGTTCGCACTGATCAGCGCCCGGGCCGTAATGGCACGCGTATAGCACTTCGGGCATTCGTAGACCGCTTCCCCCATAAAGTTATCTTCCGAAGCGTAGCGGAGGTCAAAAGAGAATTCGGAACTGTAATCGGAGAGGCGTACAAATGCGGTATCGGGAAGGGATTCCAAAGGCGGGAGGGGTTGTTCGGCGGCGGGCCGGGATGCAGGATCCTGCCCATCCTCTATCCCATCGGTTCCCAAGCCCGGAGACGCCCGGCGATCCCCGCAGGAACCCAAACCCAGGGAAATCAGCAGCAGGGCCAGACAGACTATTTTCAATCGGAACGCCATTTTTTTTGAACCGGGGCTAAAGTACGCAATTCGAAATTTTCAGGTGGCATTCCCACGATGGCGCTATCCGGCCAAAAGGACCTATATTTACCTATGAGATACGCCCTCCTGATCCTGTTATTTGCCCTCCCGTCCATCCTTTGCTCCCAGTCGCCCTGGCTCACAGGGTTCGTCAAGCCGGAACAAAACCCCATCCTCAGGGCGGACCCCGGTTACCGGTTCTACTGTCCGGTGCTCCGGGATTCGGTTGCCTGGCAACAGGCGGATGTCTTCAATCCCGCCGCTGTGGTTCGAAACGATACGGTTTTCCTGTTTTTCAGGGCCGAAGACAACCCGGTTGCGAAACTGGGTGAGCGCACCTCGCGGATCGGGCTGGCCTGGAGCACAGACGGCCTGAATTTTACGCGACATCCCCGTCCGGTGCTGTATCCGGACAACGATGCCTTCCTCCCATGGGAGTACCCCGGGGGGGTTGAAGACCCCAGGGTGGTCGAACTGGCAGATGGGACCTACCTGATGCTCTATACGGGCTGGAACCGGGAAACCGCCCGACTCTGCAGTGCGATTTCTGAAGACCTTGTCCACTGGACCAAACAGGGGCCTGTCTTTGAAACAGCCCATGATGGAAAATTCCTCGATACCTGGAGCAAATCCGGGTCCGTGGTGACGGAGGTAAAAAACGGCCGGCTGGTCGCCAAAAAAATAAACGGGGCCTACCAGATGTACTGGGGGGAGTTGTTCGTGAACCTGGCCACCTCCGTGGACGGAAAGGACTGGACACCCCGTCTGGATGCTAAGGGGGAACTCCTGCAGGTGTTTACCCCCACGCCTGGGGATTTTGACAGCCACCTGGTGGAACCCGGGCCCCCGGCCCTGTATACGGGAGCGGGCATCCTGCTGATCTACAACGGCAAGAACCTCAGCGGTGCAGGTGCGGGAAAGAGCACCCCGGAAGGGACGTATTGCGGGGGGCAGGTCCTTTTTGACAGGGAAGACCCCGGGAAAGTCCTCAGGCGGCTGGACACACCGTTTATCTGCCCGTCCCTGCCCCATGAGGTGAGCGGCCAATACACGGCAGGCACCACCTTTGCCGAAGGACTGGTACAGTTTAAAAACCAGT
>CAZUZE010000305.1:0-3107 GCA_964624565.1 uncultured Robiginitalea sp. | reverse complement strand
AGGTATGAAACACGAACCCCAAACCTTTGGGGTCGCCACCATTTACACTGCCACAAAATAAGGTATGAGACACATCTGGTTGCTCTTCATAGCCCTGGCTTTGGGCCAGCCGGTAAGCGCTCAGTTCAATGAAAAGCCTATTCTGAACCTTCAGAACGAGGACCTGGCCCGGTTCAACTGGGGGTATTTTCTCGGGTTTAACCAGTACGATTTCAAATTTGACTACAAAGAGGACTTCGGGGATGGCCGCACGGATGTGCTGGTGAGCAAGTCCATCGGGTTCAACGTGGGGCTTATCGGGGAGATGCGCCTCAACGAGTTCCTCGACCTTCGCTTCGAGCCCGGCCTTTTCTATACGAAGCGGGACCTGGGCTTCCCGCGTTTTTCCTCTGAGAATGAAGCGCTTCGGGAGGTGCAGTCCACCTACATCAGCTTTCCGCTCCTGCTGAAAGTGAGCACCCGCAGGCTCGGGAATTTCAAGCCCTTTGTCATCGGGGGGCTGGGGGCAGCGCTCAACCTCGGGAGCAACGAGGATTCCCCGGATGACAACAGCAGTGGCACCTTCCGGATGAAAAGGCAGGTCTTCAATTACGAGCTCGGCTTTGGCATCGATTTCTACCTGGAGTATTTTAAGTTCTCCCCATCCATACGGGGCGTTTTTGCCCTTAGTGACGAACTCTTGCGGGATACCGACCCCAACAGCCCCTGGACCGCGAATATCGAGTCGATGAAGACCCGGGGGATATTCGTGAACTTCACCTTTGAATAGGGCGGAACCCCCTTCTCAATTCGTAGAGCAGGATGCCGGTTGCCGTGCCCACGTTGAGGCTTTCGGCCCCCGGGTTCCCATAGGGCATTATGCCCAGGGAGTTTGTCAGCCGTCCCCTGAGCTCCCCGGAGATGCCATGGGATTCATTCCCCATCAGCAGCACCCCCTTTTCCGGAAAGTCGAAGCCGGCCACCGGCGCCCCGTGCATGTCCGCCCCAAAGACCGGAAGCCCGCTTTGAGCCAGGGCTTCCCCCAATGGCCTGTAATGCACGCGAACCCCCGCCAGGGAGCCCATACTCGCCATCACGACCTTTGGGTTGTAACAGTCCACGGAGTCCGGCGAACACAGGATTTCACGGACCCCGAACCAGTCGCACAGGCGGATGATGGTCCCCAGGTTGCCCGGGTCGCGCACCTGGTCCAGGGCGAGGACCCAGTCACCATACCCCGGTTCGGTAGCTTCGGGGATCGGAAAGACCGCGAGCACCTTGTTGGGCTGGACCAGTGTACTGACGGATTCCAGTTCCCGGACGGAAATCGGTGTTGCCCCGGGGTAGGTCCCGTGGGGGTCCGTACTGTAGAGGTGGGCCGGTTTCCAACCGGCCTTCAGGAACGCATCCACCACCTTGGGTCCCTCCGCCAGGAAAAGGCCATTCCGGCTTCGGTACTTTTTTTGTTGCAGACTTTTTATAAATTTTAATTCCCTTTTGGCAACCATCCAAATAATGTAATTTTGGCTCTTATGAAGGCCCGCCGGCACGTTGTGAAACTCCCCGCTAAAATAGGATTATTCTTGGTGGGGCTTAGTTTTTTCTCCTGCAACGTCCTGAAAAGGGTGGAACCGGACGAGCTCCTGCTCACGGATTTCGAAGTCTATGCCGACAGCGTAAAAATCGGCGATAAGGATGTGCAGAGCCTGGTGTCGCAGAAACCGAACGGAAAGGCCCTCGGGATCCCAATAAAACTCCACCTCTACAACCTGGCCAAACCCAACCCGGATTCTTCCTATCAGGACTGGCTCTACCGCAAGGACAAACGCTACGATCGCCTCGAGGCCCTGCTTTCCCAGAAGCAGGTGGAGCGCCTGGGGGAGTCCTTCTTCGTCTCCGGGCTGAGCAATGGCCTCAAGCGGGCGGGCGAGGCACCGGTAATCGTCGACAGCAGCCTTACGCAGAAATCCCTGGATCGGATACGCGCCTACTACAACACCAAGGGATACTTCAACAATACGGGAAGCACGCGGGTGGATACCACCGGAGAGCAGCGGGCCACCACCCGCTACGAAATTGACCTGGGGAAACCTTTTATGATCGACACCATTTCCTACCGGTTTTCCTCCCCGGATATCGATTCCATCTACCAGCTGCACAAGGAGGAGTCGCTGGTCAGGTCGGGCAGGCAATTTGACCTGGAGGACTTCACCGCGGAACGGGAACGCCTGACGGACCTTTTCCGGAACACCGGGATCTGGAATTTCCAGGAAAGCACCATTACCTATGACATCCTCCGGGATACCATCCGGGCCCGGGACGACCAGCAAATGGAGGTGGAACTCAAAATTTCCAATCCGCGCCTCAGGGGGGGTGGGGAAGCGGCCCCCTACCGGGTGCACCGCATCGATTCGGTGAATGTTTTTGTCGACCACAGCTTCAGTGACGAGAAGGATTCCCTGAAATCAGTGACCGAAGAGAATTTCACCATCTATTACAAAGACAAACTGCGCTATAAGCCCAAGGCCCTCAGGAATGCGGTTTTCCTGCAGCAGGGGCAGGTATACCGGGAAATCGACCGGATCCGAACCTACCGCCAGATCAACAACCTCAACACGTTCCGCTATCCGAACATCCAGCTGGTGGAACAGGGGGATGACCTGCTGACGACCAATATCTACCTCTCCGCCCGGCCCCGGAACTCATTGGGACTTGACCTGGACGTGATCCACTCCAACATACAGCGGATCGGGATCGGGATGGGGGCCGCCCTGGTTACCCGGAACGTTTTCGGGGGTGCCGAAACCCTCAGCCTCAACGGGCGCGCCACCTTCGGCCTGCTCAGCGACCGGTCCCTACCCGAGGATTTTTTCACGGAAATCTCGGCTGACATCAACCTGATCTTTCCGCGCATCTGGATGTTTCCCTTCCTGAACGCCCAGCGGCTTATCCCGAGCTATATGCTGCCCCAGACCAAAATTTCCCTGGGGACCACCTATCAGAAGAACATCGGGCTGGACAAACAGAGCCTCAACAACCTGCTCGCCTATAACTGGAGCCCGAACGACCAGGTCCGGAATATCTTTGAACTGCTCAATATCGAGTATGTGCGAAACCTGAACCCGGAG
>CAZUZE010000304.1:0-3128 GCA_964624565.1 uncultured Robiginitalea sp. | reverse complement strand
GGGGATGGTTGTCCCGGGCTCTGTGGGTGGGGGAACAACGAGGCGCAGGTCTATACCCGGACCAACCACCGGCTGGAGGACGGCAAGCTCGTTATCACGGCCCGAAAAGAGGACTCCCTCTATACCTCCACGCGCATTACCACCCGGGGCAAAATGGAATTCCAGTACGGCAGGGTGGAGGTCCAGGCGAAACTCCCGACCGGGACAGGGGTCTGGCCCGCAATCTGGATGCTGGGTTCCGATATAGGGGAGGTCGGCTGGCCCCGTTGCGGGGAGATCGACATCCTTGAGTACGTGGGGAAAGACCCGGGAATGGTCTACACTTCCCTGCATACCCCGGACAGCCACGGCAATACGGTCAATAGCCGGAAGACCCCGGTGGAAGGAATAGAGGAAGGGTTTCACCTCTATGCCCTGGAATGGGAACCGGACCGGATCGAGTTCTTTGTCGACGGAGAGGCTGTCTACAGGTTTGCCCCTGAAACGCATTCCGCGGAGACCTGGCCCTTTGACCAGCCGTTTTACCTGATTGTCAATCTGGCTGTTGGCGGGAATTTCGGGGGTCCGGAAATCGATGATGCGATCTTTCCACAGGAATTCGAAATTGATTATATCCGGGTTTTCCAGTGCCCGGGGGGCTCCTTCCGAAACGGCGGCTGCTTTTAGGGAGCGCAAGGGATCAAGGTTGGATACGAGCTACCCCTGACCTATGAAGTTCTGAGTGCCCTTTAAGTAGAGGGAGCACATCGGATCAGGGTTGGATACCGGGCTACCCCATGGCTTTGAGGGTCTGAGCGCCCCCTAAATGTTAAATCTCCTCTTTTAATTAGAATTATTATAAATAAGTTTTGCGTCAAATGGCGGGCTTCCTTATTTTCGTGCTATTATTTGTAACCAATCTAAATAAAGAAACCAAATGCAGTTCAGAAGACACCTGCCCCTTATGGCCTTTGCCTTCCTGTTTCTCAGTTGTTCCGATGACGATGGAGGCGACGACACAGTCGGCACGATCGACAATCCTGCCACCTACACGTTTCTGAGGGAGGGGGCGAATACCGTTGATTTCAGCGGGCAGACCACCCGCATCCTGATGGCGGAAGAGATCATTGACCGGTTCATGGATGAAACCACGACGGCAAATACCCTGAAGGCCATGTTTGCCCATGTTGAGGGTGCGGACAATTTTTCCGATGCCTCCCTGAATGCCTCCGACAAAAACGTGCGCAGCAAGACCGCTGCCTCCTTTGACTTTTTTTCCGGGAATGCCACCGACCAGGCCCTGATCCGGGCAGACTTTGAATCCTGGATCGATATTCAGGTAAACGAAGTATTCCCGAACTGGAATACTGCTGCTGCCCCCGGGTTGGCAGGACAGATAGCCGATGGGTCGGCAACCCGATATGTAGATGGACGGGGGCTGGAAATGGATCAGCTGTTCAACAAATCGCTGATCGGGGCCCTGATGGTCGACCAGATCTTAAACAATTACATCAGCGCTGGTTTCCTCGATGCCGGAAGCCAGCGGGAGGACAACGACAATGGGGTCCCTGAGGGAGGCAATAAGTATACCGCCATGGAGCACGACTGGGACGAGGCCTATGGGTACGCCTTTGGGACGGCCCAGGACCTTTCCGATCCACGACCCACCATCGGCCTTGACGACAGCTTTTTGAACAAATACATCGGCAGGGTAGAGGGCGATCCGGATTTTGAGGGCATTACAGAGGATATTTTCCAGGCCTTTAAGCTGGGGCGGGCGGCCATCGTTTCCGGGGAGTACGAAGTCCGCGACCAGCAGGCGGCGATACTCCGCGAGCTGATCTCTGAGCTTATCGGGATCAGGGCGGTATACTACCTGCAACAGGCCAAACTGGCCCTGGAGCAGCCCACACCGGACTTTGGGGCCGCTTTCCATGACCTCTCCGAAGGGTACGGGTTTATTTACAGCCTGCAATTCACAAGGAGGCCCGGAACAGAAGGCCCATATTTCTCTAAGGCTGAAGCGGATGCCTTTATCGAAGACCTCCTGGACGACGGTCCTAACGGCCTCTGGGACGTCTCCCCCGCTACCCTGGATACCCTTTCGGAAGCGATTGCCGGGCGGTTCGATTTCACCGTGGCCCAGGCCGGGAGCTGAATCCGATCAGTAGGGAGGGCAGGACTTCTCAGGAACGTCCGCCGGGTGAGTTTCGCAACGATTTAAATGTAAAAACTGAATAGATGAAGCGATTTTGGTACTTTTTTGTAGTGGCTGCCGGGGCCCTGGTGTGGGCCTGCAGCGGGGACAGTTCGGATGACACCTCCCCGCCGGACCCGGATGGGGGCGGCAACGGGGGCGGTGGCGGTACGGTTGAGTTCGACCGGGGCGCCATGCTCCGCAATTGGGCAGACAACATTATCATTCCTTCCTATTCCGCCTTCCTGGAGGATTTTGGGGAATTGGAGGCGGCTTTTGAGGCCTTCCGGGGGCAGGCGGATGCAAGCTCCCTGGCGGACTTGAGGGCGGCCTGGACACAGAGCTACAAAAGCTGGCAGTGGATATCCATGTACGAAATCGGGCCGGCCGAGCAGGAGGGCCTCCGCCTGAACATCAATACCTATCCCACAGACGTACCTCTGCTGGAACAGAATGTCGCTTCCGGGACCTATGACCTGGCCCTGCCTTCGAATCGGGACACCAAAGGCTTCCCGGCCCTGGATTACCTGCTAAACGGCCTCGGGGATACGGATCTGGAGATCCTGCAGGTCTATGCGGATGCCGCAACAGGCCCCGGCTACTTCACCTACTTTTCGGATGTCCTTTCGGATATTGAAACCCGTGTTCAAACGGTGGCAGACGCCTGGACCGGCGGGTTCCGGGATACCTTTGTGGCCAATGACGGGGCCTCTGCCACGGCATCCGTGGACCGTTTCGTGAATGATTACATCTTTTACTACGAAAAATTCCTGCGTGCAGGCAAGATGGGCATTCCCCTCGGGGTCTTTACAGGGACACCGGCCCCGGGTACCCTGGAGGCGTATTACCTGCGCGGGGCGGGCAATGACCTTTTCCTTGAGGGCCTCCAGGCGGTGCAGGACCTTTTCAACGGCAAGCACTTCGGTTCCTCCCAGCGCGGGGAGAGCCTGGC
>CAZUZE010000303.1:0-3144 GCA_964624565.1 uncultured Robiginitalea sp. | reverse complement strand
ACCAACAAAAAACCCGGCAAAACAGCCGGGTTTTCAATTGCGGTATGTCGCGTTACTCGTTCATCGTCATGAGGAACTCCTCGTTGGAACGGGTTTGTTTGATGCGTTGCTCCATAAACTCCATCGCTTCGATGGGGTTCATATCGGCCAGGTACTTCCTGAGGATCCACATCCGCTGTAGGGTGGTCTCGTCCAGGAGGAGGTCGTCGCGCCTCGTGCTGGAGGCAACCAGGTCGATGGCCGGGAAGATCCTCCGGTTCGAAATCCGGCGGTCCAGTTGCAGTTCCATGTTGCCGGTACCCTTGAATTCCTCGAAGATCACCTCGTCCATTTTGGATCCGGTTTCCGTAAGGGCCGTGGCGATAATGGTCAGTGACCCGCCGTTCTCGATATTCCGGGCAGCCCCGAAGAACCGCTTCGGCTTGTGGAGTGCATTGGCATCCACCCCTCCCGAGAGTACTTTTCCCGAAGCCGGTTGTACCGTGTTGTAGGCCCGTGCAAGGCGGGTAATGGAATCCAGCAGGATGACCACATCGTGTCCGCATTCGGTAAGCCGTTTCGCCTTTTCCAGGACGATGTTGGCAACCCTTACGTGTTCCGTGGCCTCTTTGTCAAAGGTGGAGGCTACTACCTCGCCCCGGACATTGCGCTGCATGTCGGTCACCTCTTCCGGGCGCTCATCGATCAGCAGGATGATCTGGTATACCTCCGGGTGGTTGGCGGCGATGGCATTGGCCACGTCCTTGAGCAACATGGTCTTACCCGTTTTCGGCTGGGCCACGATCATCCCCCGCTGTCCCTTGCCTATCGGGCAAAACAAATCGATGATCCGGGTGGATATATTGCTCTGCCGTTCGGCCAGTTTGAATTTCTCCTTTGGGAATAGGGGCGTAAGGTGTTCAAAAGCCACCCGGTCCCGCACTACCTGCGGATCCAGCCCATTGATTTTATTCACCTTGATCAGGGGGAAGTACTTTTCCCCTTCTTTAGGCGGGCGGACATTCCCAAGGACGGTATCCCCGGTCTTCAGGCCAAACAGCCTGATCTGGGACTGGGAGACATAGATATCGTCGGGAGACGAGAGGTAGTTGTAGTCCGAGGAGCGCAGGAACCCATACCCGTCTGACATGATATCGAGAACGCCTTCACTGGCGATGATGCTGTCAAATTCGTATTCAGGCTGCTTGTATTTGTTTTTGAGCTCCTTGTCGTAATTGCTGCTCTTTTTCTCGTGGGTATTGCCCGTATTCGCGTACTCTTTTTTGCGGTGGGAGCCCTTCTGGGTTTGCGAATCCCCGTTTCGGTCCTGTTTTCCCTTGGAATCGCCGGTCCTGTCCTGCTTTCCCTGGGAATCCCCGCTTCGGTCCTGTTTTCCCTTGGAATCGCTGGTCCTGTCCTGCTTTCCCTGGGGAGCTTCTTTCCTGGGTCCGCGATGTGCCCGATCTTCTGTTTTTTCCTGCCCGTTGGATCCGTGCTTGCGCGGGTTTGGTTTCCTCTGGGATTCTGTGGATCTCGGCCCCTCGGATTTCCTGGGGGTCTGTGTTTTTGCCGAAGCATCTGACGCCTCGTCCTGGGTGCTCCGGGCTTCAGGGGCTTCCGGTTGCCGGTTCCCCTCGGCTGCGGGCTTCTGGATTTTCACGGCGTCCGGATTGGCAGCCTGTAAATCCAGGATCTGATAGACCAGGTCCAGTTTTTTAAGCGTTCTGTATTTGGGAACGCTCAGGTCTTTGGCAATGTCCTGAAGCTCAGGAAGCTTCTTGGCCTTTAATTCGGAAATCTCAAACATGTATACTAGAAAAAATAAGTTGTTATGGATATAATCCTAATGATCAATAAACTGGAAGAAATGTTATTTGGATATTGCTTGGGAATGAGTCCCTGAGTAGGGAAGTGCTCTAACTAATAACGAAGCGAATATACGAATATTTTTCAATTTCGCTTTTTATTCACTTGAAATGTCGTTGTAAGGCACTCTTTAGCAATCCCCTGCGATTTTAGTGCACAAAGCCAAACCGATTCGGGGGGGTATGGCGTGCATAGAATCCCAAATTCGCTTATTTTTGCCTTCAGGAAGCGCAACGCATGATTCAACGCATACAAACGGTATACCTTCTGGTCGTCGCCCTGATTGCAGGGGTGCTGCCCTTTTGGCTGAACCTTTGGACGGATGGGGGGGGAGCCGCCGTGTATGCAAGGCAGGAGCTGTGGATCTCCATCGCCTTTTACGCCTCTGCCGCCCTGGCGCTTCTGTCCCTGTTGGGATTCAAAAACCGCAAAAACCAATTCGTGTTGAACAGGCTCAACATGATTTTGAACCTTTTTTTACTAGGATTTTTCGTGTACCGGGCCCTAAGCCTATCCGGAGAAACTTCGGTTTCTGAGAAGGGTATTGGGATGCTGATTCCTGTTTTTTCTATCGTTTTTTTAGTGATGGCCAACAAGGCGATCAAAAAGGATGAAGATCTCGTAAAATCTGTGGACCGATTGCGATAAGCCTTTTATCTTAGTAGTATTAGTGCGAAGGACCCCAGCCATACCGGCTGGGGTTTTTGCATTTGAGCGGCCCGGTGGCCATAAAGTTCACGGAAGGCCCAGCCCCGCACTTCGGGATGGCGGGACGGAATTCGATGCAAAAGCGTTACTTTTATGATGAGCGGTTCCGGGACCGAATCGCCCTATCACGGATATCTTGGGAATTATCGGAATCCACGAATGAATAAAATTGCTGTTCTGGCACTTGTGCTGGCCATAGGGTTTACATCCTGTAAAAATGCGGGCAAGGAAATTGACAAACTGCGGATTGCAAAACAGTACTACCATGTGCTGGACCATTCGAATCCCTCCAAAATAAGGGATTTGGTAGCCGACAGCATAGTTACCGTGGAAAGGGGCTATGGCTATGAGCAGACTTTTTCGAAGGAACAATATGTAGAATGGATGAAATGGGATTCGGTTTTCAACCCGACCTATAAAATACTCGAAATCGAGCAGGGGGGTGACAGCGTCAGGGCCAGGATTTCAAAAATCGATACAAGGATCTCGTTCCTGCACGAAAAACCGATTGTCACCAGTCAGGTCATCCGGTTTGATGAGGGCAAAATAAGCAGCATTGAAACCACCGGCTATCCGGAATTTGACGAGTTG
>CAZUZE010000302.1:0-3151 GCA_964624565.1 uncultured Robiginitalea sp. | reverse complement strand
TTTCATAGACATTGCCTCCGTGTTGCAGGGTGAGCAACAGGGCCCGGTTCACAAGGGATTCTGTTCCCGGTGCAGGTTCCCCGGCCGTTTTCAGCTCAAGGGTCTCCTCGTCAAAGGTTCCCCAGCATTCTGTGTCCGGGGTCACGAACAAACTGTCGATCCGGCCCGCTGCCCCAGCCTTCAGGATCCCTTCAAGTTGTGCCGAGGCCTTCCCCGTTCCGTGAAACTGTTCAAAGCGTTCCCATTTGATCCTTTGGGTGCGTTCGGAAAGGGGTTCAAAAATTTCACTGGCCCGTTCCCACAACGCAGCATCCGATACTTCCGAAAGGTTGGCCGTCAGGGTCTCCTCCATGATATCCGGATACGAACTGGCTTCCCTGTAAATGGCTGCGAGATAGTCCTGGGAGGCGATCAGCAGGGGGTATCCCTGATCCAGCAGGGGTTCTATCCCCTTGTCCACGCTCCTGAAAAACCGGAGGATTTCATCTTTACGGTCCCAGTCGGATTCTGCGTGTCCATGGTATCCGGGTTTTCCGGCGTCTTTTGGCTGGCCGTGGGCCTGCAGGCTTTTTTGTTTGAAGTCATAGCCTACCCGGTCCTCTTTCCGTTCCGGAATGCGGTTGCCGAGCGGGAGTTCCTCCATGCCTTCCCGGGAAGCCAGGAAAAGGCGGATGCGTTCCAATTCCAGGGAGAGCAGGTAATATGCCCCGGATTCTGCCAGTTGCCCGGCCATGGGGACAAGGTAGAAGCGATTCCCGATGACATACCTGGATTGGAAGGAAATGGGCAACCTGAAGAATTTAAACCAATCCCCGGAAGCGAACAGGGCGAGGCCCTCGGATTGCTCCCGCCAGAAAGCCCCATCGTCCCGAAGTTCCCCGAAGGGGGTCAGGCGATCCTCGATCTGTTGAGGGGTCCAACCCATATCCTGCAGGTCCTTCCCGATTTTGCGGAGCTCCACGTCGAGGACCTGGGGATCCAGACCCTGCAGGACATTTTCCCCGGCCCTGTGGGTGTTGATATAAACTGAAATACAGTGCGGTTCATTCGTGTTGATAAGCCTCTGAAGGTCTTTTTCTGCAATGCTGTCCACGTTGGTATAGTTTTGAGGTGTTGTGATCATGGGGAGCGATTTTAAGTTTTTACTACGTTTTTACCAGTTTACTGGCTGTTTGAAAAATTAAGGAACCTCAGGCGCCTGGGAAATGACCTGAATCAGTCTCACAAAAAGTCCCGGACCCAATGAGTTTACCCGGCCACTGATTTAAGCCCCGTGAATGTGTTGAATTTCTTACCTTGGTACAATAGTAACCGCATTGCCAAACCAGCCTGTTATGAGATCCTCTTCATTTTCATTCCTTCTTTTTATCCTGCTAGGTTCGATAACCCTTTTACAGGGGCAGGACAGCCACTACTGGACCCAGCAATTCGGAACGCGTTCCGCCCTGCTTGGCGGGGCTGTCCTGGGGGGTGCGGAGGACAATACGATGATTTATTACAACCCGGGGGCTTTGGGCCTGCTGGATGAATCATCGATCTCCATCAATGCGAATGCGTACCGGATAGAGAGCATCAAAGTGGAAAATGCCCTGGGAAATGAGGAAGACTTCCAGAGTGCCAAACTGGGGTCCGTCCCCTTGCTGGCTGGCGGGATGATCCGCACCGGGAGTGAAAAATGGAAGGTGGGGTATGCCTTTATCGCCCCGGTGGATTTCAATTTCAAGGGGATCGCCAGGGTGGAGGGCAATTACGATTTGGTCGATGATGACGAGAGCCCGGGCCTGGAAGAGACCGTGGCAGAAGCCTCCATTACCAATAAGACCTCCGAGCTGATCTTCGCCGTGGGAATTGGCCATAAAATCAACGACAACTGGTCGGTCGGCCTTAGCAACCTCTTTACGGTGCGCTCCCTGACCTACCAGAGGTCGCTCTCCACCTACGTCTTCCTGAACCAGGAGGAAAGCAGGCTGATCGGTGCAAATCTTTTGCAGAATGCCGATTACTACAATGTCCGCTATGCGGCCAAACTGGGGGTGGTCTATCAGAATGACCCGTGGAGTGTGGGGTTGACCCTGACGACCCCTTCCCTGAACCTGTTCGGCCAGGGGACCGTGGCCTCCAACATTGCCGTGCGCAACCTCAAGCTGATCGATGAAAACCGCATTAGTGGCGTGGCTACCGCACGGCAGGCAGAGCTCAAGACAAAATACAAATCCCCCTTCTCGGTCGCCCTGGGAACCAATTACACCTTCGGGCGCTCCCATATCGGGGTGGCGGCCCAGTACTATGCGGGTATTGATATCTACGACGTGATGGAACCCGCTCCGGGGTCGTTTGTGCGTCCCATAGACCTGGCCCCGCAGCTGCAGAGCGATGAATTCCTGAGGCTTCAGTCGGCGGCCGAATCCGTTCTCAACATCGCCATAGGATATGAATACAAGCTAAGCGAATCCCTTTCCATCCTCGGGGGGCTCCGCAACGACATGTCCTATTACAACGAGGACCTCAATGAATCGGCGGGCATAAAACCCACCATCAGCAGCTGGGACATTTATCACTTCTCCGGGGGGGTGACACTCAACCGAAAGAACAGCAGCCTGAGCCTCGGCCTTTTGCTCAGCAGCGGGTCAAACGATTCCTACGAACAATCCGGAAGTTTCGACCCTGAAAACCCGGACCTGGTAGCCGGGTCAACCACGATTACTAAAGCTACCTACAGCAATTTCGGGTTGTTGCTGGGCTATACATTTTACTTCAGGAAATTCAACCTGAATGAAAACCGTGGAGCCGGTGAATGATGTGTCCCTCCCAAGCCTGGTAAGGTACCGGTAACCCGAAACGGCCCTCCTTTTTATGCTTCACGCATACCCCTGAAATTGTTCCTAATGGGGCCGCTTTTTCGTATATTTGTGTTGGTATTTTACTGAAAAAATTACTTCGTGATATGAAAACGTCATTGTCCGTCAGACCAGGCAGGGGGTTGCTTAAGCTGCTCCCCGGCCTCATAGCCCTGGCCTTTCTGGGATGCTACCCGGACCAGCCCGAATTTGTGGAGGAGTACGATGTGGTGTACACCAATTATTCCCCCGAATACGATTTTAGCGGCGAGTATACGTACTACCTCCCGGACCGCGTGCTGCTTATCGACGAT
>CAZUZE010000301.1:0-3153 GCA_964624565.1 uncultured Robiginitalea sp. | reverse complement strand
TTCCAGCTCGAGGCGGGTCTGCTCATACTGCTCCACCGAGCCGATCTCCCCCCGAACACTTACGTAGAATTTGATCTTGGGTTCTGTCCCGCTCGGCCGGGCGGCAAGGCGGGTGCCATCGGCGGTGGTGTAGACGAGCACATTGGATTTGGGCAGGGAAATCGGGCGGACCGCCCCACTTTTCAGATCCCTGGAAGTCGCATTTTGGTAATCGTCAATCAGTATAACGGGGCTGTTGTCCAGGGTCCGGGGCGGGTTCTCCCGGAACCCCCGCATCATCTGGGCGATTTCTGCCGCCCCGTCCATTCCTTTTTTTGTAAGGGAAACCAGGCGTTCCCTGTAACACCCGTAGGCGACGTAGCACTGGAGCAATTCCCCGTAAAAGCTGCTTCCCCTCGCCTTGGCCCAGGAGGCGATCTCACAGGCCAGGAGGGAAGCGGTCACTGCATCCTTGTCGCGGACAAAATCCCCGACCATATATCCGAAGCTCTCTTCCCCCCCGCCTATAAAGTGCTGGTCCGGAAAATCGCGAATCATTTTGGCAATCCACTTAAAGCCGGTCAGTGCGGTTTTGCACTCAATGCCATAGGCATCGGCCAGGGACTGCATCATCGGGGTGGAGACGATGGTCGTGGCGATAAATTCATTGCCTGCAAACCCTTTTTCTTTCTGGCGTTCGAGCAGGAAACGGGTCATCAGCACCATGGTCTGGTTCCCGTTGAGCAGTTCCAGTTCCCCTTCCCCGTTTCTCACGGCAATGCCCAGGCGATCACTGTCCGGGTCTGTCCCGATGACGATGTCCGCGCTAAGTTCCGCCCCCCGGGCCAGCGCCATTTTAAGCGCTTCCGGTTCTTCCGGGTTCGGAGACTCCACTGTGGGGAAGTCCCCGTCCGGCACGGCCTGTTCCTCAATGATATTCACATTTGTATAACCGGCCCGTTTCAACACTTCCGGGATGGCGGTTATGGAGGTGCCGTGAAGGGAGGTGAAGACCACACAGAGGTCCTGCTTCCCGCGAACCCCAAAATCCCCGTTTTGCACCGAGGCTTCGATAAAGGCCTCGTCCACTTCGGCGCCGATCTCGTGGATGTGCCCGGGTCGGGCGGAAAACCGGATGTCTTCATACCTGAGCCTGTCGATTGCCGCTATGATCTCGCCATCCTGGGGAGGCACGATCTGCCCGCCGTCCTGCCAGTAGACCTTATAGCCATTGTATTCAGGGGGGTTGTGCGAAGCGGTCAGGACCACCCCGGCATGGCAGCCCAGGTGCCGGACGGCAAAGGAGAGCTCCGGGGTGGTCCTCAGGTCTGAAAACAGGAATACCTCAATATTGTTTGCGGAGAAGACCTCCGCGACCGTACGCGCAAGGGACTGGCTGTTGTGCCGGCAATCATAGGCGATGACCACCCTGATGCCTTCCGGTCCGAAGGTGCTCTTCAGGTATTCGCTCAGGCCCTGGGTACTCTTGCCAAGGGTGTATTTATTGATGCGGTTCGTACCCGTGCCCATGATCCCCCGCATCCCTCCCGTGCCGAATTCCAGGGTCTTGTAAAACCGGTCCTGCAATTCTTCGGGATGTTCCTTGAGCAAGGTTCTTATCTCTTCCTTAACGGCAGGGTCAAAAAAATCCCCAAGCCAGCTCTTGGCACTTTCGAGGATAGAATCTGGGATGGACATCAATTGAATTTTAACAAAGTTACATTAGAAAATCGAAATGAAACCCTCGCCAATGCGCGGGGCGTGCTTGATCGATTTTAGGTTTCAGGCTTTTTCCCGCTGGTGGACCCCCCGGGTGGCCGGATCCATGTTCAGGGTTTCGTAAATGGTGTACCGGTCGTGGGAGATGCGGACGCGCAGGATCATCTCGCCCAGGAACCCGGCCAGGAACAACTGCGTTCCGATAATCATGGACGTAAGGGCGATGTAGAATTCGGGTCGTTGTGCGAGCAGACGCCCTGTCGGATTGAAAAAGAGCTTGTCGATTCCCAGAAACAGGGAAAACCCGAAACCGATCAGAAACATCAGCACCCCCAGGGCACCGAACAGGTGCATGGGGCGTTTTCCGAACTTGGAAACAAACCACACGGTGATCAAATCGAGGAACCCTTTAATGAACCGGTCCGCGCCAAATTTGGTCTTCCCGTATTTCCGCGCCTGGTGCTGGACCACCCGTTCCCCGATCTTACGGTAGCCGGCGTTTTTTGCCAGTACCGGGATATAGCGGTGCATCTCCCCGGACACCTCTATGCTTTTGACCACTTCTCTGCGGAACACCTTCAGCCCGCAATTGAAGTCGTGCAGCCGGACCCCGGAGGTTTTTCGGGCTGCCCAGTTGAAGAGTTTGGAAGGGAGGTTTTTCATCAGGACGGAGTCATACCGCTTTTTCTTCCAGCCGGAAACCATATCGAACCCCTCCTGCAGGATCATCTCAATCATGGCAGGGAGCTCTTCCGGGTTGTCCTGCAGGTCGGCGTCCATCGTGGCGATCAGGTCCCCTTCGGCCGCCCTGAACCCGGCATGCAGCGCCTGGGATTTCCCGAAATTCCTCAAAAAACGGATCCCCCGGACCTCAGGGCTGGTTTCCGAAAGTTCCCGGATCACCTGCCAGCTGTTGTCCGAACTGCCGTCATCGATAAATATAATTTCATAAGAAATCCCATTGGACTCCATAACCCCGGCGATCCAATGGGACAGTTCTCTTAAGGATTCCTCCTCGTTTAATAATGGGATGACTATGGACAGGCGCATCTTCCGGGACTGCTGATTGAGTTCCAAAAGTAGCGTTTTTAGTCTTAATAGTCAGGAGCGGCCTTTTTAAAGATAAGCCCGCCGATCAGGCCGATAAGCAGGCCCATGAGTACCGAAAAAATCAGGATGGCAGGATAGGCAAAGGCCGCCCAGTACTCCGTGCTCATTTCTTTTTGCTGCTGCAGTTGTTCAGCTGAAAAATTTCCCTGTTCCGCAGCGGCGGCGAGCTGCATGTCAACACTTTTCTCGATGAAGTCCGGGTCCAGCACGTTGGTCAGGAGCAGGGTCCATATGACGGTGACGATGCCCGAGACCACTGCAATGCCGGCCCCGAGTTTTACTGCCTGGCCGACACTGAGAAGATCCCCATTGGCTTTGCGGAAATTCAGAATCCCCCAGAAAATA
>CAZUZE010000300.1:0-3153 GCA_964624565.1 uncultured Robiginitalea sp. | reverse complement strand
ATCTGAACTACAGCGCCTTTGTCATGTTTGCGGCCAACCTGTTGCTGGGATACGTCGTTTCGGGCTCAAAAACCGTATTATTTACAGGTATTGCCTTAATTCTCGCGATCAATATCATCGGTTGGATCAGTATCCTGAAAATCCATCAAAAGTTGATCGCCACACACTTATTCTATTTTATTTTGTACCTTTGCACCCTCGAATTTGCACCTTTTTTGATCATTGCAAATCTGCTAAATGACTGATGTATGAAGGTAAAGACGATTCTGGTGTCCCAGCCGGAGCCAAAAATGGAGAACAGCCCCTATTCCAGGCTCATTGAGAAGGAAAAGGTCAAAGTGGACTTCAGGCCCTTCATCCACGTGGAAGGGGTGGACGCCAAGAACGTGCGCCAGCAGAAGATCGACCTCTCCCACTTTACCGCGATCATCCTGACGAGCCGGAACGCTGTGGACCACTTTTTCCGCATTTCAGAAGAAATGCGCTTCAAGGTTCCTGATACCATGAAGTACTTCTGCCAGTCCGAGGCAGTGGCCTACTACCTGCAGAAATACGTGGTCTACCGCAAGCGAAAGATCTATGTGGGCAAACGCAATTTCCAGGACCTGCAACCCCTGTTCAAAAAATACAAGGACGAAGCATACCTCCTGCCCTCTTCGGATGTCCTGAAGCCGGAAATCCCTGAGACCCTGAACCAGGCGGCGATCAAATGGACCCGGGGTATTTTCTACAAGACCGTCATCAGCGACCTCTCCGACCTGCGGAATGTGTATTACGATGTCCTCGTATTCTTCAGCCCTTCCGGGATCGAATCCCTTTTAAAGAATTTTCCGGATTTCGAACAAAACGAGACCCGCATCGCAGTTTTCGGAAACTCCACGATCGATGCCGCCACGGAGGCAGGTCTTAGGATCGATATCAAAGCCCCTACGCCTGAGACCCCGTCCATGACGATGGCGCTCCAGAAATACATCAACAGCGTAAACAAGAAATAAAAAAAGGGCTTCCGGATCGGAAGCCTTTTTTTTAGTAGGCATACCGCTGGGGTCCCCCCCTGCGGATTTCCTCGGAGGCATAAGCTTCAAACTTCTTGAAGTTTTCCCGGAAGGCATTGGATAGCTTAAAGGCTGTATCGTAATACGCCTTGTCGTTATTCCAGGTGGCCCTGGGGCTCAGCAACCCGGAAGGGACCCCCGGGCATTCCCTCGGCTGGGCCACCCCAAAAACCGAATGTATGTGGTAGGTGTCATAGGTATAAAGCCCAAGGTCCCCGTTGAGGGCAGCGCGTATCATGGCCCGTGTATATTTGAGCTTCATCCGCGTACCGACCCCGTAGGAGCCTCCGGTCCATCCGGTATTGACCAACCAGACGTTGGTGCCGTTTTCCTGCATCTTCCGGCTCAGCATTTCTGCGTACCTGGTCGGGTGGAGCGGCATGAACGGTGCGCCGAAGCAGGCGGA
Organism: uncultured Robiginitalea sp.; assembly: GCA_964624565.1. Taxonomy (GTDB): domain Bacteria; phylum Bacteroidota; class Bacteroidia; order Flavobacteriales; family Flavobacteriaceae; genus Robiginitalea. Next base: position 1,692 of record CAZUZE010000300.1, on the reverse strand, counting down.
GAAGGAAGGGACAGGTTCATTTACCCCGGCCTCCGTCCCGGCGACCTTCGCCGTATACCCTGAAATAAAGTGATAGGCTGCCTGTGCCGGGGTCAACCGTGAAATGGGGGGCAGCACGCCGAAGGCATCCGCTGTGAGAAAGAAAATGTGTTTGGGGTTTTTCCCGACGGAGGGCTCCTGGCGATTTTCAATATGGTAAAGCGGGTAGCTCACACGGGTGTTCTGGGTGATGGAGGCATCCGCAAAATCCACAACTCCGTTTTCATCCATCAGGACATTCTCCAAAATTGCGCCCTTCCTGATGGCGCCGAAAATCTCGGGTTCGTTTTCGGCTGAGAGGTTGATCACCTTTGCGTAACACCCGCCCTCAAAATTGAAGATCGCATTCTCGGCCGTCCAGCCGTGTTCATCATCCCCTATGAGCTTTCTGGAGGGATCGGTGGAAAGGGTGGTCTTTCCCGTCCCGGACAAACCAAAGAATACAGCGGTTTCCCCGTTCTCACCCACATTGGCAGAACAGTGCATCGGCAGCGTATTCTCGAATACCGGCAATATAAAATTAAGGGCTGAAAAAATACCTTTTTTGATCTCCCCGGTATAGCCGGTGCCCCCGATCAGCACCATTTTTCTGCTGAAGTTCAAAATGGCAAAATTGTGCTGGCGGGTGCCGTCCTCATCAGGGTCCGCATGGAAGCCGGGGGCATTGATAACGATCCAGTCAGGCTCGAATTCCGCCAACTCCTCCTCTGTGGGCCGGATAAACATATTATAGGCAAAGTGGTTGGACCACGGGTACTCATTTATGACCCGGACCCCCATCCGGTATTTGGGATCCGAACAAACAAAGCAATCGCGCACATACAGGGTACGTTCATCCAGGTAGGAGATAACCTTGTCGTACAAGGCATCAAACTTCTCAGGTTCAAAGGGCTTGTTGACCGGGCCCCACCATACCTTTTCAGAAGTGATGTCGTCCTTTACTATAAACCGGTCCTGGGGAGCACGACCTGTAAATTCTCCCGTATTGACAGCCAGGGCCCCGCTGTCGGCCTCCCGGCCCATCCCGGCCTCCAGGGTGCATTGATGCAGCGCTTCGGCAGAGAGCTGGTAGTGGATGTTTTCTGTCTTAAGACCATAGTCGCGCAACGAAATCGATTTCGTTTCTGAGGTGCCAGTTGTCATAGAAAGTGTTTTTGATTCGGCAAAAATATCAAATTAAAGAGATTTAAAGGCGGGTAGGGCAGAACTTAGTTAAATCCCCGAAAAACACGATAAATAAACCAACCCCACCCTGCGATCAAAAGGATTCCCCCAATGGGGGTTACCCAGCCGATCGGGGAAAAATCAAGCCCTGCCAGGGGACCTGTGGTCAGGGCAAATATGGAAAACGAAAAACAGAAAACCCCTGCCAGAACAAGGAGGAAAACCGGCTTTTTGTCCGTGTCACCCAACTGCTTCATCCCCCCCAGGACCAACAGAAAGAGGGCGTGGTACATAAGATAGGTCACCCCGGTCTGAAAGCTGTCAAGGGCGGGCTCCCCCAGCTTTTCCTTCAGGGCATGCGCTCCCAGCGCACCCAGGAGTACGGCCAGAACCCCCAGGATTGCCCCTGTGCCAACGATGGCTTTGTTCATAATTAGGAAGGTTTCTTCTGCTGCAAATGTAACATTTTGATACCTTCGTAGGCCATAA
>CAZUZE010000299.1:0-3161 GCA_964624565.1 uncultured Robiginitalea sp. | reverse complement strand
GTACCGATTTTCTAATGAATTGGAAATGGTTTATAACCCGTATTCGATCTTTCAATTTCTAGAGAACAAAGTAATCCAGCCATATTGGCATAACCATAAAGCGGTTTCCTTTTTTATAGAACAGGTCAAAAAGGATCCTGGATCAATGCTTACTTTAAGCAACTGCAGAGCTATGGAGAGTGATCTCGCATATACTGAGGAACCATGAAATATATCCTCTAAAAAAATGTTCTTCCAAACGTGCATCTACAATTTTAGGCCGAATTTTGACTCAACAAAATCACCTCAAATTTGATGTGATCAGATTCGAAGGAAAAGGACAAAAGGAAAAGCTGCAAATCCAACTGGTAAAAGAGGCGTTCACTTCGTCCGAGGCTTCGGATATCCTTTGTGCCCTGCTCGATGAAAAAATCAATTTCCACAAGCTGCAAAGGCTCACCATTAGGGAGGGAAACCATTACTGCAAGACAGGTCAACTGGACGACCGGATTCGAGAACTTGAACAGGAAAAGGAAACTGCAAGGGAGTTCATAGCAGCGAACAGGGAATTGGAACGGGGATTTAAAATCACCGGCACCCTTGAAATCACTTTTGCTGAATAAAGTTTTTGCCTGGGCAGTAAGCCCAAAAATCGTTTAAATCCATAACATGAATCTCGAAAAATCCTTATCGGAAAAGCCCTTCGGGCAAGAAGGCGGGAATTCAGGACGAACCGCTTCTTTCTCTTTTTCGAAAATGACCATCTCTCTCCTATGGCTGATGTTCCTCGCCAACCTGGGGAACCTGCTTTTCAATGCTCGGGGCATGGGGGAATGGTTCCTGGCCGACCTGTTGCGATTCAATGGCTTTTCGGCATTGATCTGGACGGTCGTAACCTTTTTCAGCGCCCTTGTCTGCAGCTATGCCCACAGGTACCTCAGCGGATTCAGGTACCGCAGGCGGTTTATGGTCCTGTGCCTCGGTTTTACCTTCTCTGTGATGCTTCTGGTAATCTCTTACAATGTGGTCCTCTTATTGCTCAGCTGGCTGATGATGGGCCTTTTTATGTCCGGGCTGATCGGTGTGGACCGGGACTGGGGAGAGGCCCGGGCCGCCTCTGCCTTTACCCTGCGCTACTTCTTGACGGGCACCTTTTTCCTCAGCATCGGCGTATTGCTTTTGGCCTATCAGAGCGGTGCATTTACCCTGGGGGCCATTACTGATGCCATTGGCGGCATGCCCGGATACATCGTCCTGGCAGCGGCTCTTTGTATAATTACCGCAGCCATTGTGCAATCTGCCATCTATCCCTTCCACCGCTGGCTGCTTTCTGCCATGACGGCCCCCACCCCGGCCTCTGCCCTGATGCACGCCGGTTTTGTCAATGGTGCGGGAATCCTGCTGGCCCTGTTTGCAACCTTGTTTTTCGCCTCAAAAACCCTGAACGCCCTGCTGATCATCGGCGGCCTGACAGCCATTATCGCCCAGTTCACCAAGCTTATGCAGGTCAACGTAAAGCACCGGCTGGCCTGCTCGACCATCGCACAGATGGGGTTTATGATCATGCAATGCGGGCTGGGGTTTTTCAATGCGGCAGTGGCACACCTGATCCTCCACGGATTTTATAAGGCCTACCTGTTCCTCGCTTCCGGGGAAGAGATCGCCCATTCAAACCCTCAGAAACCACCCCAGATCCGGATCAGGGCACAGCAGGCCATTGTGGTACTGGTGTTCAGCCTCCTCGGGGCTGCCCTGTTCTCCTGGTTGACCGGGAAGGGGTCCGTGGGAAATAGCGGTATTTTCCTCACCCTTATTGTAGCCATTACGGTGGGGCAGGCAACCTACAATATCGTCAAACAACACAGCCTTTCGGCCTTCCAGAAATTCTTCATCCCGGCGGCCCTCAACCTTTTGGGAATTGGCGTCTACGCCCTTATGTTCAATGGCGTGACTGTCCTGATGGCGGATATGCCCATGGTGGCCACCCCCCTGCCCCTTTCTCCAGTGGAAATCGGGTTTGGGATCGTTTTCCTGATCGGGTTTTTTATCATGAAACTGGGCGTTTACCGACAGCTGCCCTGGGTCTATGTAAAACTGATGAACCTGTCCCAGCCGCACAGGAAGTCCATCTTACTGTATAAATCGAAATCCATATGAACCAACAGCACCTCTCAGAATGCATTAAGGAAGCCTCCCGGGTTATTGGAAAAACCTGGCCCCTTTACTCCTTTGTGACGTCCAACCCGCTTTCGGGATATGAAACAATGCCGTTCCAGGAAGCTGTAAAAAGCGCCAAAAACCATCTCAATGCGAGTGTTTTCCCGGAGGCCGGTACATACCGGAAGGCCCTGGAAGATGGCGAGATTGATGAAAAGGAACTCGTGGCCCTGCTCAGGGAAAAAGGCCTGAACAATACCCCTGAATCCTACCTGAAACAAATGGGATCAGCCCCGCAGGTGCAGGGATTGAACCCAAACCACCGCCTGGACACGATCATGTCCAAATGGCTTGCCGCCTTTATGGATGAAGGGCTTGCGGAGTGGGAGATGCCCGGCAAGTCGGAAGGGTTTTACAGAGCATGGCGAAACTTGGCCGCCTACGATGGTGAACTGGGCAAGGTCAAAAGGAACCAGATCCCGACCACGAGTTCAGAGGCCCTAAGCCAGATTCTGGACGGCTATTCAAAGGAGGAGTGTATTGATATCTTCACACACCACCTGGCCGCCCTCCCGGGATGGACGGGGTACATCAATTTCCGTGAGGAAACCAACCCCCCTTATCAACAGGCCTATCCCATCAGCCTGGAGGATTATCTGGGGGTACGCCTCTGGCTCGCCTGGCACCTCAAGGTCCGGATTCTTCCCGAAAGGCCCGCGACAGAAAACATCGATGGCCAGGTCCAGCTCCAACACATCTGGTTGAAAGCGTGGGAGCGGAGCTGGCAGAAAAAGTTTATCAAAACCCTGAGAAACACATCTGCAAATGGACCAAAAAGCACTGAAGGGGCCGCTACAGACGCCCAGCTGGTGTTTTGCATCGACACCCGGTCCGAAGCGATCCGCCGGCATGTGGAGTGCAGCGGGAACTACGAGACCTACGGGTACGCCGGTTTCTTCGGGATCGCCATGGATTACGAAAACATGGAAGATTCCATAGTTCGTAAATCCTGCCCCCCCATCCTC
>CAZUZE010000298.1:0-3163 GCA_964624565.1 uncultured Robiginitalea sp. | reverse complement strand
CCTTGAAAGAGCGCCTTTTATCCGCACCTTTCAGGACGTATTCGTAAAGGGATTCCCCTTTTAACCAGGTATTTTGTACTCCTGTCAGCATCGGGTGGGCGTTCATCGCAAGCGAACCGGTTTGCAGGGTTATTTCATTCTCCTCCTGTATGGAAGCCGTCCATAATTGCATTACCGCGGAAGGATTCAGGATGCCGATCCCACACCGGGTACGGTTGCCCAGCCCAAGGCCCAGAAGTTCACTGAAGAAGGTAGTCACCGTATCTGCGATATCTTCCGAATTGTGCATGGCCATCGTCTTGGAACGCACCCGTTCCAGCGCCGCCTCGATCTGGGCCTCCCGTGCCTGAGACTCGGCCCTTTTCAGGTCCAGGAAACGCGTATAGGACTGCTCAAAAGCATTGCCAAAACGCTCCAGGATGCGATTCTCTTCTGCACTAAAGGCCTGCAGGCTATAGCGGTAAAACTGTATAAATGAATTTTTGGATAAAATTGTGGTCCTGGATAAACCCGGGCAGGACAAAATATACTTCTGCCTCGCTTTGGGGACATCCCTGTGGTTGGAATTTTTGAAGTAATGGCTGAAAACCAGGTCTTTCTGTGCCTTGGTAAGTTGATCTGAAAACAAGGGTTTACCCTCCTCGATCGAACGGTTAACCCGGTCGAAAGCAGCGCTTCTTATGTACGGCACCTGCACCCGCTCCATGCGCGAGTAAGGTTCCAGGCTTCCCGAAGGGATCGCCAGCCACCTGTGCCAGTCTTTTGAGCCTTCCGCCTTCTCATTGATCATGGCAGCATCCAAATAAACACCCAAATGATTCAGCTGCTTACTGAGGATGGTGATGACATTGAACAATTCAGCACTGGTATGCATGGCCATTGAAGCTGCCCGGACCCGTTCCAGGGAAGCTTCAATTTCGGCCTCCCGCGCCTGAGCCTCGGCTTTTTCCAGATCCAGGAACCGCTGGTATATCCGCTCGAATTCCCTAGCAAAGCGAATCACAATCTCAATTTCTTCCCCATTGGGGGGCCTGTTGTGGTTAAACCCGAGGTAGCCGAATTTGTTCTGTCCCTCACAGGAATAGAGCCCATTTGGGAAGTCCCCGGGGCCCACCCTGAATTTTTTCGGCATCGTCTGGATCAGGTCGTCCAGGACGGAAAACAGCTGGAAAACCGAATCCCCTTTGTATACCAGGCATTGATGGCTCTGCGGGATACTCTTTTTCCAGCGGTCGACGGTTTCTTTCCATTCTTCCATCGCATCGAGGTCGATGATCTTTTCCCCTACGTTCCGCGCGCCTTTTTTGCCGCTCAGGCGCAGCGAAAAACGATGGTTTTCCAGATCGATCAGGGAAAGGTGGGCACAAACAGGCTCGATCCCGAGGAAATCGTATTGCTCGCAGAGCAGCCCGATCACCTCGTTGAGTTCCTCGGTGTGCTGCATGGACATGGCACGGGCCCGGATCCGCTCCAGGGCTACTTCGATCTGTGCCTCCCGGGCCCGCTTTTCGGCATTTTGTAAATCCAGGAACCGTTGGTAGAGCCTGCTGAATTCCGTAGTAAACCGCAGCAGGATATCCGCCTCCTCCGGGTTGGACTCCCTGGTTTGGTTGAGACCCAGAAAACCGAATTTGCAGTACGCCTGGGTGGTGTACAGGCCGTTTGGGAAGTCCCGGGGGGAGACTTTTTCCCCTTTTGGGAGCCTGGAGAATATCCCGTCGAAGAGCTCCCAGATCGCATCCAGCCCTTCAGGGGGGACCTCAAACCGCGTGATCGGATCCGGTTCCCTATCCGGGGATTTGAGGGAATCGCTTATATGTGCCCAATGCTCCGAGGCTTCCAGATCGATTTTTTCCTCTGCCATGATGCGCTCCCCGTTTCGCCCGGTCATCCGGTAGGTAAACGCATTCTCCTCCATATGGAGCAGGGTCAGGTGCGTCCAGACCGTTTCCACCCCCAGGATTTTTAGCTGCTGGAAGATTACAGACAGCACATCTGTGAGCTCCGAGGACTCCTGCATGGCCATCGCCCGCGCCCGGATTCGTTCCAGTGACAGTTGGATTTCGGCTTCCCGGACCTGGGCTTCCGCCTTCTGCAGGTCGAGGAAACGGATGTAGGTTTGTTCAAAAACGCTGCTGAATCGCTCCAAAAGCCGTATCCCCTCTTCCGTCAGGAATTCCGGGGTTGAGACCAGGAGGCATCCGTGTTTGAACAGGGCGGCAGACTGAACCCTCCGGTCCCTGAGCAACTGGTGGTCGAAGGGCAGCCCGATGACCTCGGTCAGGTAGCGGATCCATTGTTGCAGCTCCTTTCCCGATTGTTCAAATTCAATGCTGGTTTTCCCTTCCTTCCAGGCGTCATAGACCTTTGAGATGGTCGTTGGCTCGTTTGTTTCCCCTTTGAAAACGCGGTCTATCTGCTTTCCGCCCTGTTCTGTGGACCACCATTCAAAGACGCCTTCCTCTTCCCTGACAATCCCTATGTTCATGCGTTCCGGTGTCGCCCCCAGGCTTTCGATCTGTTCGAAAAGCACTGCGGCCACCTCGCTGAGTTCCTCGCTTTTATGCATGGCCATGGTCCGGGCCCGCACCCGTTCCAGGGCCAGCTGGATCTCCGATTCCCGCGCCTGGGCTTCTGCGCTTTTCAGTTCCAGGAACCGCTGGTAGACCCGCCCGAACTCAGAGGCGAAACGGGCCACGATCTTTTTTTCCTCTTCCGTTGCCGGCCGGTTATGGTTGAATCCTATGTATCCGTATTTGCAGTGTCCCTGGGTGGTATAAAGCCCCTCCGGGAAATCTTCCGGGTAAATCTTATGGCCTTCCGGAAGGGAGGACATTACCTCGCGCATCACTTCCCAGACCCCTGGTAGTACTTCCGGGGGATACGCGATGCAATCGACCGTGTTTTCATCCCCCTTTCTCCAGTTTTCAAGGGAAGCCCTCCAGGCCTCAACAGCCTCGACGTCGATGATCTGTTCTGTCAGGATTTTATTTTTCGGGCTGGTGGTAATGCGCAGGCTGAAGGTCCCGTTTTCCTCGTCAAAGAGGGTCAGGTGGGTCAGCACCGGGTGGATCCCCAGGAAATCAAATTGTTCGAACAGCACGCAGAGCACTTCGCCCAGCTCTTCTGTGGAGTGCATGGCCATGGCTTTGGCGCGCACCCG
>CAZUZE010000297.1:0-3167 GCA_964624565.1 uncultured Robiginitalea sp. | reverse complement strand
TTTGCACCGGGCGCACGTCACAACCGAGCTCCCGCAGGCGGGATTGGAGCAATTGGAGGTTCAGGGGAAGGTGCTCCAGGACGAGAACGCGCATTCCCCTAAGCTTGTTTTCAAGGGTGACTGGAGTGTTTTTTTGTTTTGGATGCCCACCTGAAGGGGTTTCGATGGGAAAAGGCAAGGTCACTGTCATAGTGGTTCCCGTACCCACGCGGCTCCGTATCTGTATGGTCCCGCCCAGTTTGGCCACGAGCTGTCTCACAATGCTAAGGCCAAAACCGAATCCCCGGGCTGCCAGGTCCATGGCTTGCGTCCCCTGATAGTACGGGGTGAAGACATGGGGCAACTCAGTTGGCGGGATGCCGATGCCCGTGTCCGAAATACGCAGGGTGAGCGCCCCGCTCAGGGCGTCCTTTGACAGGCCTGCCACCACCCGTATCCGGCCTGACTCAGTAAAACGGCAGGCATTGTCGGTCAGGTGCAGGAGGATACGCCTCAAATCCGAGGGGTTTCCCATAACAGTGCCCGACACTTCCGGGTCGCATTCGAGTTCGATTTCCACAGGTTTCCCCAGGAGGCGAAGCCGGGCGTATTCCGCCGTTTCCTTTAGGAGTTCCGCAGGGGAAAACGGGATGCGGACTGGCGAACCGGAACCGCCCTGGACCTGTGAAGACCCACAGAGTTCCTCCACAGTTTCCGCCAGTGACCCGGCTACCATCTGAAGGGAACCCGCAATGGACTTGTAGGGCTCTGAAATCGGCGCCTCTGCGAGGATTTCCGCAAATCCGATCAACCCGTGCAGGGGATTCCTGAGATCATGCCCGATGGCCTCCAGGGCTGCCTCGCGATACCCGGTCTCCCCGGGGGGTGCAGCCGGGCTGGGCGCTTTGGCCCCGGTACCGGAATTCCAAAGCAGGGATTCCAGCTGGTCCCGAAAGTGGTCGTACGAGTCCCTGACCACCCTGGCCTGTTCCGCGGTCATCATCTCAAAGGAATAATCCTCGAGGGCAAGCTGAAGGTCGGTGAGTTGATCTAAGAGGTCTTTCGATGAAACGGGCATATTCTGGGATTAACGGTCAATTTTATCGTTAAAATGCATTCAGAATCTAAAAATCCAGAATTGCATATGGGTGAACAACTAATTGTTCCCTATCTTCCCATTCTTGTTGTCAAAACCGTTTAATTGTAGGTAAAGCCAAATACGCTATGCGAATATTCACCCTGATTTTAATGACATTAGCTCTTGTTTCGTGTCAGGAAAAAGAAGAGAAGAAACCCGAAATGACCATGGAAGAACAAGCCCGAAAGATCCATGAAGAGGTGATGACCGTGGATACCCATGTAGACATCAATGTGCGCAATTTCACCGATAGCGCAAACTACACCCAGCGCCTCAAAACACAGGTAAACCTGCCTAAAATGGAAGAGGGAGGCCTCGATGTGGCATGGTTTATCGTTTACACCGGCCAGGATTCCCTGACGGAATCGGGCTATGCCGCGGCAGAAGCCAATGCCCTGGCCAAGTTTGAAGCCATACACAGGCTCTGCGAAGAGATCGCCCCTGACCGGATCGGCCTGGCTACCACTTCCGCTGAGGCCCGTGAAATATACAATTCAGGGAAAAAGGTGGCCATGATCGGGGTGGAAAACGCCTACCCCATGGGAACCGACCTCTCCAATATTGAAAAGTATCACCGCCTCGGGGCGCGCTATGTTTCCCTGGCGCACAACGGACACAGCCAGTTCTCGGATTCCAATACGGGGGAAGCCGATGGGGTTTGGCTTCACAATGGTTTAAGTGAGTTAGGGAAACAAGCTGTTATTGAGATGAATAGGGTGGGTATCATGATTGATATATCCCATCCCTCACGGGAAGCCGTTATGCAAATGCTTGCGCTGTCCAAAGCGCCCATCATCGCCTCCCATTCCTCAGCCAGGGCCCTCTGTGACCACAGCCGAAACCTGGATGACGAACAATTGAGGCGGTTAAAAGAGAACGGGGGGGTCGTGCAGGCGGTGGCCCTCGCGGGCTATGTGGATGCCGGGAAAAGTGCGGCCCGCGCAGCCTACATGAAGGGCGTTATGGCCAAAGTTGCCGATTCCCTTGGGGTTTCCTGGTATGAAAGATCCGAATTCAGAAACCTTACCGAAGCTCAGCAGGAAGCCTTTATGGAGGCGTATCCCCAGGTGTCCGCCATTTCGGATTCCCTGGCTGCGAAGGCAGCGGATGCCCCCCCGGCTGTCAATGTATCCGACTTTGTAGACCACATCGACTACATGGTCGATCTTATCGGCATTGACCACGTGGGCATCAGTTCCGATTTTGACGGAGGCGGGGGAATCGAAGGCTGGTCAGATGCCTCCGAGACCTTCAATGTCACCCTGGAACTCGTTAAAAGGGGATATACCCAGGAAGAAATTTCCAAGCTCTGGGGCGGCAACCTGTTGCGCGTGCTCGACCAGGTGCAGGCGGTGGCCGAAAACTGGCCGGTGGACTAGTCCGGGGACTCCAGGCGGTCCTTCACATATTCGATCTTCGTCTTGCCATGGGCTTTGGGCTTCCCCTCGGCATCTAGGACCACGAATATGAGCTGGTCCACCGTGGCGATGGCCTCCCGGGTCAACTTGTTGCGCACTTCGCATTTAAGGGTGATGGAGGCCGTGCCGAAGGAAACCACTTCAATGCCTATCTCAATAATACCACCCTGGTGGGCGGGATTGATGAAATTGATCTCAGACATAAATTTAAGCACACAGTTCGGGTCTTCGAGCTGGATGATGGAATACAGGGCGGCCTCTTCGGTTATCCACGACAGCAACCTGCCCCCGAAAAGCGTCCCGTTGGCGTTCAGATCTTCAGGCTTGATCCATTTTCTCGTATGAAAGCGCATAGGTCCTTTTTTGTTTAAAGGTACGGCCAATACCTGTGCTGCAAAGGGAGAACGCCCTGAAAGGGGCATTTTTTCCACATCCCAAAAATTGTTAACCATACATTAAACTTTTCATAAACAGCCCCCTGGTAATTTTGCTTTCCATTAAATTAGAAAACAAACTGAAGGCAGAATCCATGCAAGTCCTCGTAAAGTTTTTAATTCTGGTTACCCTGGTCTTTTTGAAAATGCTCTTTTGAAGGATCCGGAAACCCCTCGCCTCCCACGCCTGTACAGGGC
>CAZUZE010000296.1:0-3168 GCA_964624565.1 uncultured Robiginitalea sp. | reverse complement strand
GGGTGGCGCGCGACCATCAAATGGATGCAGGAAACCCAGAACCTTTGGGACCTGGGCAAGAATGAAGACATCATTGTAACCTACCTGGCCACCTACTACGCCCCCGGGGAAAAGGGCCGCAGGCAGAACCTCGAAAACATCCAGTGGTATGTACTTGAAGAATAGTTTGCTGGTTTTGCTCCTGTTGCTCGGTGCCTGCCGCAGCCGGGAGGAGGCTCCTGTCGTTGCAGAAACCACAGAGGCGCCCGCACAGGCATATGCCCATCCGGAGGCGTTGATGGAAGCAGAGGCCCTGCGGGTGGTTCGGGATCACCAGCACCTAAAGCTCGTCGACTTCCGGGAACGGGAAGATTTTGAAAAGGGACACCTCCCGGGCGCCATCCCCCTTTGGCGCAGTGACATCGAGGACCGTGCCAACCCGGTCGAGGGGATGATGGCCACAAAACCGGAGATGGAAAAATTGCTCTCCGCCCTGGGGATCTCTCCCCTGGACACGCTGGTCGTATACGACGACCAGGGCGGCGTCAATGCAGCCCGGCTTTGGTGGGTGTTGCGGGCCTACGGGTATCGCCCGGTGCGCCTGCTCAACGGGGGGATTCAAAGCTGGCAGGCCCTGGAAGGGGAAATGAGCACCAGCTATGACCCTGCCCCTGCCAGGACCTTCCGGTTCCTCACCGAGAATCCGGACCCGGTAAAAATCGACAAGGACAGCCTGCACTCCCTCCTTGAAACCGGGGGCTGGACGCTGATAGACGCGCGGACGCCGGAGGAGCATTCCGGAACGCGAATGAAAAAAGGGGCCCGGAAAGCCGGCCACATCCCCGGCAGTGTCAATATCGACTGGGCAAAGGCAGTGTATTACAACGGCAGTAAAAAATTCCGCCCGCTGGAAGAGCTCAGGACTATTTATACGGGCCTGCCCGAAGACAAAGACCACCCCATCGTGGTGTACTGCCATTCCGGCGTAAGGTCGGCCCATACAAGTTTTGTTTTGACGCAACTAATGGGATATAACCGTGTCTACAATTACGACGGGTCCTGGTTGGAATGGAGTGCCTCAGAAGGTGCCCCGATTGAGAAAGACAGTACTACTTTAATTATGCAATAACTATGGAAAAGTATTTTGACGCTTTTGGAAACGCCTTTATGGGAACCCTGCAGTGGACCTGGAAGTCCATTTTGTTCGAGGTGCCCTGGTATACGAACTACTTCTGGGGACTGGTAGCCATCTCCCTGGTGGTCTGGATGCTTGAAATCGCCTTCCCCTGGCGGAAGGACCAGTCCATATTCCGAAAGGACTTCTGGCTGGATGCTTTCTACATGTTTTTCAACTTCTTCATTTTTGCCATCGTCATCAGCGGGGTGTACAAAATGCTGGGGGTCCTCTTTGCCGACCTCGGCATTACCGCCCGCAGCCTGGCGCTGGTCGACATCACCGAATGGCCGATGTGGCTGCAACTCCTTGTGTTTTTTATCGTTCTGGACTTTGTACAGTGGTTTACCCACATCCTGCTGCACAAATACAGGGTGCTCTGGAATTTCCACAAGGTCCACCACAGCGTGAAGGAAATGGGCTTTGCCGCCCACCTGAGGTACCACTGGATGGAGAACGTCCTCTATAAGCCGCTGAAGGTTTTCGGGGTGATGATCCTTGGGGGCTTCGAACCCGAGCAGGCCTATATCGTGCATTTCGCCGCTATTGCCATCGGCCACCTGAACCACGCAAACATCAAACTGACCTGGGGGCCGCTGAAGTACGTCTTCAACAACCCGGTCATGCACCTCTACCACCACGCCTATGTGTTGCCGGAAGGATCCTATGGGGTCAATTTCGGGATCAGCCTGAGCCTCTGGGATTACATCTTCAAAACGGATTACGTGCCGGAGGACAGCGGGACCATAGAGCTAGGGTTCCCCGGGGATGAGAATTTCCCGAAGGATTTTGTGCACCAGAACCTCTACGGCTTCTCAAAACCCGGGAAGGCGAAGCGAAAACTGACAAACTGATCAGGAACCCAGGATAAAGTCGATGGCCATCTGTGCGTGAAGGTCCGTTGTGGGCAATGAGGGGAGGGGGGAATCCCCATCTTTGAGCAGCAAGGGCAACTCCGTACACCCGAGTATCACCCCGTCGGCACCCCGGGCCTTGAACATCTCGATCTGTTTTTTGAAAAACCCCCTTGCCTTTTCCGTAAAGATGCCACGGGTGAGCTCCTCTGATACGTATTGATGGGCCCTGGGGATGCAATGGGGTTCGGGAATGAGGGTTTCAATGCCGTAGTTATCCTTTAAAATTCCCGGGATAAAGGCCCCGGTCATCGTCGGGCGGTTGCCGAGAAGGCCCAGTTTCTTCAGGCCCAGTTCCCGGGCGGCCCCACCGGTGGCATCCGCTATATGGAGGATGGGGATATCGATTTTGGGTTGTACAAACTCATAGGCCATATGGGGGGTGTTCGCACAGATCAGGATGGCCTCAGCCCCGGCTCCGATCAGTTTTTGCGAGACCTCCAGGTATTTTGCGTTTATTTTGTCCCGGTCCTGTTCCCGCATGATTTCGATATTGATGCTGTAAATGATCAGTTCCGGGTTCCCCTGGGTCCCGATCACCGCCCCCACGCCTTCATTGATCATCCTGTAATACGCCATGGTGGAATGCCAGGAAGTGCCGCCGATTAGTCCAAGTGTTCTCATAGGTTCCGTCTTTTAGGATTACTCTTCTGTAAAGGTAACTTTCCAAAGTCCCCGTAGCTGGCTGGCCGAATAGCCGGTGGCCTGGTCCTCCGGGTACAATTCCGAGATGGTGGAGAGCAGATCGGGGCTGATATCCTCGCCCGGGGTACCGTGGCACTTCAGGCACAGGTTGTTGGTGAGGATGGGATAGTAAAAAGTCGTGTGTTCGCCCTGCCGGACCACCAGCGCTTCAGGCGTCTGGCCCCCGGCCAGCTCCGCCCTGAAATTGGAGATAAACTTCATTTCCTCGGCCCCGGCAGAATTTAAAGGGTTCCTCGGCTTGTCCGTTATGCGGCTAATGCGGGCGCCCAGTTTTTCAGAAAGGCTGTCGGTGATGGGCAGGGCCTCCACCTGGCAGAAAACGACGGCTTCCCGGACCCCCTCCTCCTGTATCCTGGCCTGCAGGGAGTCAACCTCCATGAACGAGCTGTCCTTCCT
>CAZUZE010000295.1:0-3205 GCA_964624565.1 uncultured Robiginitalea sp. | reverse complement strand
GCGGCATGGCCTTCCAGATCAAGGACGACCTTTTCGATTACGGGGAACGCCGCATCGGGAAGCCCACCGGGATCGACATCAAGGAACAGAAAATGACCCTCCCGCTCATCTACGCCCTGAACCAGGCTTCCGAAAAGGACCGGAAATGGCTGATCAATTCCGTGAAGAACCACAATAAGGACCGCAGGCGGGTGCGTGAGGTCATCGATTACGTCAAGGCCGCCGGGGGGTTGGAGTACGCCGAGAAGCGGATGCTTGAATTTCGGGACCAGGCCCTGTCGATACTCGAGCCCTATCCGCAGTCGGCCTATAAGGAGGCCCTGCAGCTCATGGTCAATTACGTGGTCGACCGAAAGATCTGAGAGGCCGTATGTTCGGGTTTTTTTTACCCCCCGGGCAACCTTTTTTTGATTTCCCCCGTCTATACACATAGAAGCACCTATGAACGTGAAGATTATTTCATTGCTCCAGAACGAGAAGTCCCTGATCCGAAGGGCCTGTGAAGGCCACCGGGATTCTCAGAAGGATCTCTACGAGCGGCATGCCCCCGGGATGCTGGCCCTGTGCCGGCGCTATGTGAAGGATCCGCATTTCGCAGAAGATGTCATGATCGAAGGTTTTGTGAAGGTCTTCCGGGCCCTGCCCGAGTTTCGGTTCCAGGGGAGCTTTGAGGGGTGGATCCGCAGGATCATGGTACGCGAGGCCATTGATTTCCTCCGCAAACGCCCTTTTGTCGTCTACGACGAATCCCAGATGGAGGCCCCGGCAACGGAACCCACGGGTTCCGACCCCTATCACCTGGAAGCCCTGGAACAGCTTATCGAGGAACTGCCCGAAGGCTATCGCCTCGTATTTACCCTCTTTGCGATTGAGGGCTACAAACATTCGGAAATTTCGGACCTGCTGGATATTTCTGAAAGTACGTCCAAATCACAGTTGTACAAAGCCCGCAAAGAGCTGCAGAAAAAGATAAACGAATCCTCAATACCGCGTTATGGCACCCGTTGAATTTGAAAAAGAACTCCAGAAAAGGCTCCGCTCCCGAAGGATTGAACCCCGGGCGGATTCCTGGGACCGGATAGAAGCCCGGCTCGAGGCTCAAAGGCCGGCCGGGAAACGCCGGAGTTTATACTGGAAAATCGGCGCAGCGGCAAGCATTGTATGCCTTCTGGGGTATTTCCTGCTGCGGCAGCCCGCCCGGGAAGTCCCCGAAGGGATCCCGGTGGTGGAAACCCCTGCACCGGTTACGCCCGACCGCCCTGAAGCGCAAATCGCACCTGTTGGGACCGAAACCCATGGATCCCCTGCACCCTCCCAGGTAGTCCAGGAGGAAACCCGTGACCGCAACCCGGAACCTGCTGCCCTTCCCCCGGCGGATGCGGTGGCCGGGAACAGCGGGGAACGCCCCGTCATATTGGAGTTCCCGGACCAGCCCTATACGGGCGTACCTTCAGGGTTGCAGGACATTGAAGCAGTACCCGATCCGGAAACCCGGGACCTTGCCTCCGGCGGTGACATGGCCGGGGAAGTCGATGATGCGGAAGTAGACGCCCTCCTGATTCGCGCCATGGAAGCCCTGGAGGGGCGGAATCCACCCAGGGACACCACCGCTGTAGATCCGGGCACCCTGCTCGATGAAGCGGAGTCGGAACTCGACCAGACCTTCCGGGAGCAGATCCTGAAAAAATTAAAAATGGGCTTTGGCAAGGTGCGCACGGGCGTAGCGGACCGCTCCCAGTAAGCCACCGGAAGGCAAGTTAAAAAATACCTCAGCCCGCGCGCTGCGTGAAACGGGGGAGTTTATTCATCAATCACTTAAATCAAGAAAACCATGCACACACTCGTACGATTGCTCATTCCCTTTTTAGTCCTTTGCTGTCTGCAGCAGCTGGGCGCACAGGAAGCCTATCAGGAAAAGATCAGGGACCTGAAAGCCCAGAGGGAACTGGTCGAAAAACAGGAAAAGGAAGCCCTTAAAAAAGAGGTGCTCGGCATTGACAGCCGGCTGGAAGCCGGGGAAATCGACCAGGCAGAAGCCCTCCTGTTGAAGGAACAGGCCGCCGAGCGCCGGGCCCTGAACATCAAAAACCGCCAGGCCATTATCGACAACGAAATCGCCCTGCTGGAGCGCAACAAAAATGAGGCAATCGCCATGCAGGACAGCCTCGGCAGGAAGGAGGAGCGGGTGACCGTTCTCGAGTACCCTCAGGAGGAAGAGGACGAATTCGACTGCGAATTCTTCGGCCTTGGGTGTGACACCTGGAAATGGCAATGGGACTGGGACGACAATTACAGGTACGGGCGAAGGACGTATTCCGACCTGGTGATTGCCTTTGGTTTCAGCAATGCCGATGTACAGGGGCTTTCACTGGAAGGATCGCCCTACAAGAAATGGGGTAGCCGTTTTTTTGAAATTGGCTGGACCTGGCGTACCCGCGTATTCGAGGATTCGAACTGGCTCCGGTTCCACTACGGGTTTTCCTTTCAGTTCAACGGGCTGAAACCGGAGGGGAACCAGTATTTTGTCACGGAGGACGGGCAGAGCCGGCTGGAAGAATTCGAATACGACTTAAGCAAATCAAAGTTCCGGATGGACAACCTGGTCGTCCCGGTGCACTTTGAATTCGGGCCTTCGAGGAAGCGGGTCTCCGAACACGGCGTCCGGTATTCCCTGCGGGATCAGTTTCGCATCGGGCTTGGGGGCTACGGGGGCCTGAACATCGGGACGCGCCAGAAACTGAAATACACCCAGGACGGGGATAAGAAAAAGGACAAATTAAAGGGGGGCTACAATTCGAGCGAACTCATCTATGGCCTGAGCGGCTATATGGGGGTTGGGGGTGTCCTGCTCTACGTGAAGTACGACCTGAACCCTATATTCCAGGATGTGGATATCGAGGAGCGCTTTATCGCCTTCGGCCTTCGACTGGATATATAATTGGAAAAAACATAAGCAAGGGCGCCCGGCAAGGGGGCCTTTTTTATGCTTTTTTAAGCCCTTGCAGTGCCTGCTTCATTTCAGGGGTGAATTCCCTCGCCCCATAGGCTTTTTTGCAATGGGCACACTCGATGAACTCGGAAGGGGACAACCGGTAAACCGGGATCCAGAAGAGGTGGATGTACTGGTTCTGAATATGCGCCGTCAGCTGGTCGCGCTGCCCGCAATACGGGCAGGGGACCCCCGGGAGGCCGGACACCTCTTCCT
>CAZUZE010000294.1:0-3206 GCA_964624565.1 uncultured Robiginitalea sp. | reverse complement strand
CGAAATTTTTTCTCGCTTTGCGGCGGTATTCGGGCAATCCTACGTCCGGTTCCTGGACCTGGAACGGGCCGAAAAGCAGGCCAGGGAATCAAAAATCGAGGCGGCCCTGGAGCGGGTCAGGGCCAAGGCCCTGGCGATGCACAGCTCGGAAGACCTGCGCCAGACCATTACGACGATTTTTGAGGAATTGAAAAACCTGAATGTAAAGCCGCTGCGATTGGGACTTGGATTGCTCAACCCGGACAAACCCGAAGGTGAAATCGTCACCTCACGGATTGGTGAAAACGACGAAATCATTGAAGTAAGCGGAGCATTTGAATTGGTGGGAGATCCCATACTTGAAGAAGTTTACGATCATTTTAAAAAACAGCTCGATTATTATCCCATTCTTGAGGGCAATGAAATCACCAGTTACTATGCTGCCCTCACAAAGTCTGTAGATGTTGAGGGCTATGGGACGGACACTAAACATTACGGGTGTTTCCTGTTCTTCCCGGAGGGGGGGCTTTATGCCTGGGCGGCCCAGCCCCACTCCGATGCGCAAATTGAAATCCTGAAAAAATTTTCACGGGTGGTGGAGATCACCTACCGGCGCTATAATGACCTGATCGAGTCCGAGGCCAGGGAAAAAGATGCCGTAAAGCAGGCCTCGCTGGACCGGGTCCGGGCCGAAATTGCCTCCATGCGCACTGCAAAGGACCTCGAGCGGATTACCCCCCTTGTCTGGAAGGAACTGACCACCCTGGGCATCCCCTTCTTCCGCTGCGGCGTGTTCATTATGGATGAAGCACATCAAATGGTACATGTCTACCTTACCACCCCCGACGGGAAGGCCCTCGCTGCCATGGACCTGCCTTTTGATTTCGACATGTCCCTCATACAAAAAGGCGTGGATCATTGGCGAAGGCAAAAAATCCTTGTTGAACAATGGGATCAGGCGCAGTTTGTGGAAATGACCAAAAAACTGATGAAACAAGGACAGGTGAAGAGTGCGAAATCGTATCAGGCCGGGGAACGACCCCCTGAGCGCCTGGTACTCCAACAGGTACCTTTTGCCCAGGGCATGCTCTATGTCGGCAGCGCCGAGCCGCTTTCCGATCTGGAAATGGATATCCTCCAGTCCCTGACACGGACTTTTGCCGTGGCCTACGCCCGGTATGAGGATTTCAGGGAGTTGGAAAAAGCCAAGCTTAAGGTCGAGAATACCCTCGATGAACTGAAGGCCACCCAGTCCCAGCTGATACAATCCGAAAAAATGGCCTCCCTGGGGGAGCTGACGGCCGGGATAGCCCATGAGATCAAAAACCCGCTGAATTTTGTTAACAACTTCTCGGAAGTCAGCAAGGAGCTCCTCGAGGAGCTCATGGAGGAGATCGAAAAAGGGGATTGGGATGAGGTCAGGACACTGGCTGAGGACGTCGTCCAGAACCTCGAAAAAATAGTGCACCACGGCAGGCGGGCAGACAGCATCGTCAAGGGGATGCTCCAGCACAGCCGCAGCAGTGACGGGCAGCGGGAACCCACGGACCTCAACGCCCTGACCGACGAATACGTCCGCCTGGCCTACCACGGACTCCGGGCAAGGGACAAATCCTTCAACGCCACGGTCAATACCGACTTCGACCCGGAACTCGGGACCCTGGATGTGGTGCCACAGGATATCGGACGGGTGGTGCTGAACCTGCTCACCAATGCCTTTTACGCGGTCAACGAAAAATCGACAGGGGGGGGCGCCGCCGAAAACGGGAAGTACGAGCCCACGGTTACGGTCCGTACCAAAAGGGAAAACGGCCATTTGAAAATCTCGGTATCGGACAATGGGGGCGGGATCCCCGAAAGGGTGCTCGAAAAAATATTCCAGCCCTTTTTCACCACCAAACCCACCGGACAGGGTACCGGACTGGGCCTCAGCCTGAGCTATGACATCGTAAAGGCCCATGGGGGGGAATTAAAGGTAGAGACGACCCCGGGGGAAGGCACTACTTTTTATATAAGTTTTAAAACGAACACAGAATAGGAAATGAAGGCAAAAACCATACACGGGGATTCCCCCGCTGAAATCCGGGAGGCACTGCAGAAGCGCCTGGAGGATGGCTACCGGCCTACCCTGGCCATTGTCTTTATTTCCATAAAACAGGACCGGGAAGTGGTATGTGCCCATTTCCGGGCGGAAGGCATTGAAGTGATCGGGGCCACGTCCTCCGGGGAATTCACCGGGGGACATGAAAGCACAGGGGGCATCGTGGCCATGCTCCTGGACCTCGACCGCTCCTGTTATCGCATCCTGCTCCGCAAAATCGGTGAAGACAGCTTACAGGAAGCCGCCCGGGATATTCTGGGAGAGGCCAAGGAGGCATTTGCCAACCCATCCTTTATATTGCTCAGCACCTTTCACAGTGAAACAGGGAAAACCGTGGACGGGGAAAGCCTCATTTACAGTATGCTGAAAGTGGCCGGCCCGGACCTGAACCTGTTCGGGGGGATGGCGGGGGATGACATCACCTTTACCGGAACCTTCGTCTTCACCGATTCCAAGGTGACCGATTACGGGATGGCCGCCCTGGTACTGGATGAAACAAAGGTACACATGCAGGGGATGGCCCTCTCGGGCTGGAAGCCCATAGGCATCCCGAGGACCATCACAAAATGTGACGGATCCCTGGTGTACACCATTGACGATAAACCGGCCCTGGAAGTGTACCTCCGGTTTTTGGGGATCGATCCATCGTCCATAGAAAATCAAATTAATTTTTTCAATACGGAAGGCGTGCACTATCCACTGCAGATAGCACGGAAGGGAAGGACCCCCATGTTCTGCAACCCCATCGGGTACGACGAGGATAAAGGGGCCCTGATCCTCGAATCCGAGATTGCAACCGGGGCCCGGTTCCGGTTTTCAACCCCCCCTGATTTTGACATTGTGGAAACGATTTTGGAAAACGCCGGAGCGCTAAAGGAGGAGGCCGGAGCGGGGGCCGATGCCCTGCTGATCTTTTCCTGTGCCGGGAGGCTGAGTGCCCTGGGGCCTATGGCACAACAGGAGAATGATGGATTGCATGAAATCTGGAATGCGCCCATGGCCGGGTTTTACACCTACGGGGAATTCGGGAAGGCACTGAACGGAAAACACGAATTCCACTCCACGACCAATAGCTGGGTGGCCCTGAAAGAACTATAATCACATGAGAAAGATCAGAACATGAAAG
>CAZUZE010000293.1:0-3264 GCA_964624565.1 uncultured Robiginitalea sp. | reverse complement strand
AGGCACTGCCTCCCCTGCTGACGCCGGACAGATAGACCCGCCCCGGGTCTACCCGGTTGACGGCGATCACCTTCTTCAGAAGGGCCATCACGGCATGGACATTCCACCATTGCTTTTCGTGGGGGTTCTGGGGTGCCAGGATCAGGAAGGGAAATTCCATGCCCTCGGTTAGCAGTTTAGGGGGGCCATTCTTCCGGATCTGTTGCAATTCTGACCCCGATTCTCCGCCCCCGTGCAGAAAAAGAAGCAAGGGAAAGTTCTGGCCTGTGGTTTTATCATATTCTGGTGGCAGATACAGGTAGTACTCAAAGGTTTCCGAAACCACGGCCTCCTGCCGGCCGGCAATGATGCGGGACTGGGCGGAACACCCTCCCAATGCGAACGCCACCAGGAACAGGGAAACTATGCATCGTGTTTTTGCCATATCAACCGGGTTTGATTATTGGGGTCTCCATGGTTTCAAAGATATCCAATAGGATTCAAACACCTCAGTGGATGCGACCGGTTGCCAGGAATGGAAATAATCCAAAGAAGGCTTCGAGGTGCAAGTCCTTCACATTTTATTAACACGGGGTACGCTCCTAATGGTTTATTTTCGCTACCATGGACAAAAGAGCATGGCGGTGTTTTTCGGCCATTTTACTGCTGGCCCTGTTTCTGGGATCAAAAAGCATTGAATGGCACGCCATTTCCCATTCTGCGGATGGGGACGGGGTTGCCTGTGAATGGTGCGACGATGCCCTTTTGATTCAAAGTACGCCCATCCAGCCGGCTTCTGAAATTGTCCTTGAATTTGAGGTTTTCGGGAGCGACCGAGGTTTCGTTGGATCCCGCTATCTGGACGTCGCTGTTGCGGCGCAGGGCTGGGAACCCTTTTTCGGCAGGCCCCCCCCTGCCCTCTGATCCCTGTCACAGGTACTCCCAAGTACTGCCCCGGCTCCCTTGGAGCAAACTATCCTTTAGACACTTCATATGAGATTCCTTTTAGCAGTTTTGCTAAACATACTGATTTACTCGACCCTGAGCGGGCAACAATGCCAGGCATCGATCTCCGGGAAGGTGCTCGATTTTCACAACCAGACCCCGCTGGCAGGGGCAACGGTGTATATCCGGGAAGCCGAAAGGGCCGTGCTGACCGATTTTGAAGGCCGGTACCGCCTGACAGGGCTTTGCGAGGGCACGTATGAGATTGAACTCTCCCACCCGCTCTGCCGAACCCTTGTTTTTGAGGTGGTGGTTGAGGGAGCTACGGCCAGGGACTTCGAGATGGAACACCACCTGGAGGAGCTGGAGGAAGTCCAGGTGGTCGGGGAACGGCTACCTGACCTCACCAATACGGCCCAGGAGCAAAAACTCACCTCACGGACCCTTGAAGACTACAGCAGCGGCACCCTGGGGGATGCCCTTAAGGAAATCAGCGGGGTGTCCACCCTGAAGACCGGGAGCAACATCGTAAAGCCCGCCATCAATGGCCTTACCGGTAGCAGGGTGCTGATCCTCAACGACGGGGTTCGGATGCAGGATATGGAATGGGGGGATGAACACGCCCCGAATGTCGACATCAATTCAGCGGACCAGGTGGCCGTAATAAAAGGCCCGGCGGCCCTCAGGTATGCCGGGGATGCGATAGGAGGCCTTGTCGTCATCGAACGGGAGCGGGTGGCCATCGCGGATTCCCTGTTCGGCAAAACCCTGATGAGCCTTATGAGCAATGGACGGGGGGGGACGGTAAGTACGGAGC
Source organism: uncultured Robiginitalea sp. (assembly GCA_964624565.1). Lineage (GTDB taxonomy): Bacteria > Bacteroidota > Bacteroidia > Flavobacteriales > Flavobacteriaceae > Robiginitalea. The sequence continues at coordinate 1,523 of CAZUZE010000293.1, read as the reverse complement.
TCACCCGGACATTTGAGAGCGGATGGTACCTCAACGGGCAGGCATCCTTCAAGCGCCTGGGAGACCGGGAAGCCCCTGATTATGTCCTTTCCAATACGGGCATGCAGGACCTGGGCCTGTCGTTCCACGCGGGCAAGCGACTGCTGAACCAGGGATGGGATTTCGATTACTCCTACTACCAGGCAGATATTGCCGTACTCCGCGCTTCCCATATCGGGAATGTCGACGACCTGATCGAAAGTATCAATTCAGGGGTCCCTTCCGTCATTGAGCCCTTTACCTATGAATTGGGGGTGCCGCGCCAGGAAGTGACCCACCACCTCGGAAAACTGAATTACTACCTCCGGATCAAAGGGGTAGGCAAGTGGACGGCCCAGTATGATTTCCAGAACAACCGGAGGTTTGAATACGATGTCCGCGTGGGCGCCGACCGGGACAAACCGGCCATCGACCTGGAGCTGACCACGCATACGCTGATGACCGATTTCACATGGGATGCCTCCACGGATCTGAAGCTAACCACCGGCCTGCTGGGGAGGTACCAGAACAATTTTGCCAACCCGGACACAGGCGTTCGCCGACTGATCCCGGATTACGACAAGTACGACCTGGGGGCATTCCTTATCGGGGAATACCGGTTTGGGGAAAACTGGTTGTTTGAAGGGGGGCTCCGGTACGACTACAACCGGATCGATGCCCTGAAATTCTATCGCACCTCCCGGTGGGAAGAACGCGGGTACGACGAGGACTTTTCAGATATTATCGTGGAAGACCTGGGGTCGCAACTCCTTACAAATCCCGTTTTTGACTATCACAATATATCGGCTTCGGCCGGGGCACGGTTACTCCTGGATGCCCATTCTGAACTTCGGGGGAATTATGCGATGGGGCAGCGTCCGCCCAACCCTTCGGAGCTCTTCAGTGACGGGCTGCATCACTCGGCGGCGCGGATCGAACTGGGTGACCTGCGCATAGGCAATGAGACCTCACACCGGGTTTCGGTCTCCTACAACCGCAATGGGGAGCGCTGGGGCCTGACCCTGGAGCCCTATCTGAACTATATCACGGATTTTATCCTGTTGGAGCCCAGCGGGGTGGAATTTACCATTCGGGGGGCATTTCCGGTATGGAGCTATCGGCAGACAGACGCCCGCCTGGCCGGTATTGACCTGTCCGGGTATTATCAGTGGAGTGAGAACCTGGAGTCCCGTCACCATTTTTCCCTGACCAAGGGGAATGACCTGGACCTGGACCAGGCGCTGATCAACATGCCCGCCCCCATCACACGGAATGCCGTGACCTACAGGAAACCGGAGTGGAACCACTTTGAGGTCGGCCTGGAAAGCACCTATGTGTTCCGCCAGAACGAAGTGCCCCCGAATATCTTCGTTTTCTCCCCTGCCCAGCAGGAACTGGTCGAACTGGAGATCAACACCCCCCCGGATGCCTATCACCTTCTCGGCCTGAGGGCGGGGATGGAATTTGCCCTCAGCGATACTCTTTTATTGAGTACCGGGGTCGCT
>CAZUZE010000292.1:1370-3267 GCA_964624565.1 uncultured Robiginitalea sp. | reverse complement strand
TTACCGACCAGGAGGCCCTCCGCATTTTCGAAAGCGCAAGCCCGCTGCCGCAAGCTCGATGAAGAGGCGCCCCGGCACGGCCCTGGTCTTCGGACCCTGACCCGGAAGGGGTTTGCAAAGGGATTTTTTCGCCAAACTGACCTGCGTCATTTTCGGACCGGGATCGCTTCCGTATCTTTGTTATTGACCTACCGAAGGATTCCTTTGGAAAGTCAGGTACCGCAACCGTAAAAAGGTTGCCGTATCAGGAAGGTGCCGGATTAGCACCAAAGCCCTTTTGAATCTTTAAAGGACCCAGAAACGGGGATAGTAAAGGTCAGTGTAAGCGGTCAGGTGCAGATTCCAGCACATTCCGGGAGAGACCAGAATACTTTTGTGTTCTGGTCTTTTTTTTGCCTGCCCGGAAAAGGCCGTGCCGGTTATCCCCCATGCCGGTTGCCCCCTTTCACATGGATATCCGATACTAAAGGGCAGGTACCTCTTTCCCGGATACCTTGCCGAGGATGTGTTTAATCAGCTGTACCAGCAACACGGACCCCAGGGAGAAGAGCAGGGCGGTCCCCAGGAACCCCGGGTGGATCCGCTCCAGCCCGAGTACGGAAGCTACAGGAGGAATCCAGTAGGCCGCTGCGGTAATCCCCAGGGAAATGAAGAGCGCCCCCCATACGTAGCCGTTGGACGCAATCTCATGCCTGACAAAAGCCGTCCCGCTACCCGCCATGTTCAACACGTGCAGGAGCTGGGCGCCAACAAGGGTGTAAAAAGCCAGGTTGTTGATCCTCCCTGCCGGAAGATCGAGGCCGTATTTCCCGTAGAGTACCGCACCGAGGACGGAGGCGCCAAGGGCGAAGCCATACAGGAGGATGCGGATCCACTCTGACCGCTTTACAATCGGGTCCCCCGGGTTTGCCGGAGCGCGGTCCATGATGTCAGCCGGACCCCTGCCCAATCCCAGTGCGAGGGCTGGAAAAACGTCGGTCACCAGGTTGAGGAAGAGGATCTGCAGGGGGAGCAGGGGGGCCGGCAGGTTTCCCATCGCAGCCACAGCCACCGCCAGGATTTCCGCCAGGTTACAGGAAAGGAGGTAGCGCACAAACTGCCTGATATTTCCAAAGACCACCCTCCCCTGCCGGATAGCAAGCTCGATGGCCCCAAAGGAATCATCCTTTAGGATCACGTCGGCAGCCTCACGGGCCGCCTCCGTTCCCCTGATGCCCATAGCGATGCCGATATCCGCCTTTTTAAGGGCCGGGACGTCATTGATCCCGTCCCCTATCATCCCGACAATATGCCCTCCGCCCTGAAAACGGGTGACCAGCTCGAGCTTTTCCTGTGGGAGTACCCGGGCAAAAACCCGGGCACGGCCCAGGTCATCATCCTTAATGGACCCACCGCCGGTAAACACGGTGGATTCCCCATTTTCAGGATCGACGAGTCCCACTTCCTCAGAAACCTTCAGGGCCGTACGGGGGTGGTCCCCGGTAACCATGACCACGCGGATGCCGGCCTTTTTGTAGACCTCGAAAACGGGGCGGATGTCTTTCCGCGCGGGGTCCATAAAACCAATAACCCCAAGGAATACGAGGTCCTCAAGAAGCGTGTCCTCAATTGGGTTTTCGCGGGCCGGTTTGAAGGCAAAAGCCAGGGTTCTCAGGCCTGATGAGGCCAGGCGGGCCACCTCTTCTTCCCAGGCGCTCTTGTCCGTGAAAGGTGCTTCCCCATCGGGTCCGAGGATATGGGAGCAGTGCTCAACAAGCACCTCGAAGGCTCCCTTGGCATAAACCAGATAGCCTTCCCCCGCCCGGTGGACCGTGGCCATGAGCTTCCTGCGCGCATCGAAGGGAAGCTCCCAGGACTCGGGAAAACGGTCCCGAAGTGCCCCGGGGTCAAAGCCCGC
>CAZUZE010000292.1:0-1270 GCA_964624565.1 uncultured Robiginitalea sp. | reverse complement strand
AGGGTCTGGATCGCCTCGAGGTTCTTGACCACCACCTGCTTGCGGGAAAGCCTGAACATGCCCCTTGCCAGTGCGATGGTCGCTACAATGGGGAGTCCCTCCGGGATGGCGGCGACGGCAAGCGCCAGGGAGGTTTCAAGTACCTGTACCCAGGGGGCACCCCTCAAAAGTCCGGACAGCAGGATTACTGCGGTCAGGACCCCGGTGAGCCAGATCAGGCGTATGGTCAGGGCCTTTAATTTCTTTTCTAGGGGGGTGTTCGGGGCCCTGGATTCAATACCCATTTGCTGAATCTTACCGAGTTCGGTTTGGGGCCCGGTTGCCGTCACCAATCCCTTCCCGCTTCCGGTCATTACCGTGGTGCCCCTGTAGAGCATATTAGAGCGTTCTGCAAGCGGGGTATCCGTGGGAAGGCTTTCCTCATTTTTCCAGGAGGGGATGCTCTCGCCGGTCAGGGCCGCTTCCTTTACACTCAATTCCTCCGCCTCAACCAACCGGAGGTCCGCAGGGACTACGTCCCCGGGGGAAAGCAGGACAAGGTCGCCGGGGACCAGGGTGGCAATCCGCACGGATTTCACCTGTCCGGAACGGACCAGCCGGGTACGGGATTGTCCCAGCTGGCGGAGGGCCTCCAGGGTGCGGTAAGCCCGGGATTCCATAAAAAATCCGATGGCGATCGTAATTAGGATCACCACCAGGATGGCAGTTCCCTGCCAGGGATCTTCAAAGAGATATGCCAGCAGGGCCGCACCCAAAAGGATCAGGATCACGGGATCCACTAACTGGCTGATGAGAATCCTGAAGGCACCCGGAGGCCTCTCCTTCGGGATTTCGTTATACCCCGTCTCCCGGACCCGTAAAGCCGCCTGGGCCTCTGTAAGCCCTCCGTCCAGATCCGTGTCCAACAACGTCGCAAGCTGCTCCGGGTCAAGGCCGTGTGCTTGTTTGACTCTATTGCCGGCTTCGAAAGTCATGAGAATAGGGATGATTTTTTATGAAAAACGGACCCCGCCTTGCAAAGCGGGATCCATTCATGTTTTGCAGCGGGGACGTCGCTAATAGCGATAAAGGGCGGCCACCTCCATGGGTTCGCCGGTACTGTCGACAGCAGGCATTTCATAGACATTGCCTCTGTGTTGCAGGGTGAGCAACAGGGCCCGGTTGACGAGGGATTCTGTTCCCGGTGCGGGTTCCCCGGCCGTTTTCAGCTCAAGGGTCTCCTCGTCAAAGGTTCCCCAGGATTCCCTGTCCGGGGTCACGAACAAACTGT
>CAZUZE010000291.1:0-3272 GCA_964624565.1 uncultured Robiginitalea sp. | reverse complement strand
GCCGGCGTTGAAATGGTGATATTCCGGTACTCCACAGGGCCATGGTCCCCCTGCAGGAGGATTGGCCCCGGATCTGCTTCCCGGCTGTTGAGGGCCCCTCCGGTAATCCCGGGGATGATCTGGTCCTGTATGACGGCTTTCCCATTGGCGATGACCGTTACCCTCCGGCCGACCAGGGTGATATCATAGGACTGCCACTCCCCTGCCCTAAGGGCCGGGTTTTCATTGGGCGACAGAAACCCATACACCCCTCCCAGGTAAATGGAAGAAGGCTCCTTGCCGAAACTATCTTCGACCTGAACCTCGTACCGCCCCCTGAGGTAGACTCCGGAATTGGAACCTGCGGGATACTTAAACTCGATATGCAATTTAAAATCCTGAAACGTTTCGGAAGTCATCAGGTTCACCCCGGAGGCCGGGCTGGTCAATACCCCGTTTTTAACGAACCACTGGTTCTCCTTACCCGTTTGCTGTGGCACCCAGCCTTCCAGGCTGTTTTCCTTGAGGAGCGGCCGGGGGGCCGACCATTTTTCCGGTGCGGGATATAGCAGTTTCGGTGCCCTGCTGCCCCTGAAGGCGCGGGCTACGCCTGTATGATCGAGGATGGTCCCTTCAAGGGTCTCCCCGGTAACCCGGCCGGTAAGGTGCATGTCGTGGGTTCCGGACCACTGGGGCGGGATACTGAAACTGATCAGGCCCTCCCGGTCATGCACTTCTGAGATGGGGCGCGCACTGCCGCCGGCTCCCACGAAATAGCCCACCAGCGCCTTGTTGCCCGATAGCTTGACTTCCAGCCAGGAAGGCAGCCACAACTCGCCATACTCCACTTCCAGGTCCCATCGGCCAATAGCGGTTGAGGAGGCGAGGTCCTGGCCCACCAGGCGAGGGCTGCTCAAAACCAGAACAATAAGGCTGAAAAAGGAAACTTTTACCGGGTTTTTCATAGTCTTCCATTTTTTAGTTCGCACTAAATGTAGTAAAATTATCAGGCACAGAACACCCCAGAGAGAGGAGCGCTCCGGGGCAATTGGTTCGGCGCCCTTCTGTATGTTTTCCTATGAGTGAAGAAGTCGCATTTGCAGCTGTGGAATCCCCCGATGAAATCTCAAAGGTGGCCGCGCTTGCTCAAACCATCTGGAGGGAACACTACACCCCCATTATAGGCGGGGACCAGGTGGCGTATATGCTTGAGAACTTCCAGTCCGCTGAAGCCATAAAGGGCCAGTCATCTGCCGGTGTCCGTTACTACCTGATCCGCAAAGGAGGTGAAGATACCGGCTACCTCGCCTTTGAAAAACGGGGGGGATACCTTTTTCTGAGCAAAATATACCTTTTGGAATCTGAAAGAGGAAAGGGGTATGGAAAAATGGCGATGGCCTTTGTTTCCCGAAAGGCAGATGAATATAAATGCAAAGGGATTACCCTGACCGTCAATAAATATAACGACCGTTCTATCAAAGCTTACAAAAGGATGGGGTTTGAGGTTGAAGGAGCGGAAGTAACCGATATCGGGGGCGGCTTCGTCATGGATGATTACCGCATGGTCAAAACTCTGTAAACATGATACCTATCGGTTTATTTTGAAGTTTTCCAATTTGATATCATCCACCCCGATGTTGTCAAACGGATACTCGATCTGATCCTGGATGTTGTAGAGGGAAATCAGAATAAACTGCGTGACCACCACGATAAAGTAGACCACCCCTGCATTCTCCGTGGCCCCGATATTATAAACTATGGTGGGAGCGTAAATAAAGGGGAAAACGTAGATGAATATTAGGCAATAGGCCTTCAGCGCCTTGGGGGTACGGTGGATATTGATGGCATGCACATTTTCAAACCCTTCTTGCAGATCGTTCAGGTACCTGAAGATCCGGTCCCTGATCTTGCCGGGGATATCATCCTTGAGGTGGGTTACAAATAACTGGAGCTCTTCGATAGCCGCATCGATTTCGTCCGCTTCATCTTCCGACTTCCTCAGGTGGATGACCAGCTGTTCGCCTATGTTTTCCAGGATGGATTCGAGTTTCTTTTTGTGTTCTTCAGAGAGGTTGAAGCTCAGTTGCAGGTAGAAATAGATCGTTTTGAGGGCTGCGCGGAACTTGCTCAGGTGCTGCAGCGCCTTTTCCCGCCTGCGGAAAGCCCCCCGGATATTGAAAACCAGGGGAAAAACAATGGCGATGCTCAGCAGGGTAAGATCGACGTTATAACCCAGGTTATAATGGATTGAGAAATACGTAACCAGAATCGAAATAATCAAAACGACCCAGGTTTTGCCGTTTATAATGGAAGTGTAGAGTTTGATAGGCTTCTTTTTTGTAATTTAAACCAACCTTCAAACCAAGATAGTGAAAAATCAAGTCTCCGCATCCATTGTATTGTTCTTTTTGATTCTCGCCCGGGGGGTGCTGGCCCAGGGAGCAGCCCAATCCTCCGCAGAAAATGAAACCACCCCCCTCTTCCAGGATGAAACCCCCCTGTCCGTGGTGCTGCGTTATTCCGATAAGGAGATGCGGCGCGACACAGATGACAGCACCTACCTGAAAACGACCCTGGTATATCAAAACCCGGACGGCCAATGGGACTCCCTCGAAGTCCAGATGCGGGCAAGGGGCAACTGGAGGCGGAAAAACTGCTTCCTGACCCCCGTCAAAATACGGATCAAGAAACCGGAGAGCAAGGATACGCCCTTCGACGGCAACAAGGAATTAAAGCTCGTACTCCCCTGCCGGAACTCCGATACGGGGCAGGACTACGTCCTGAAGGAATACATGGCCTACAAGCTCTATGAAGTGGTTACGCCCTACCATTTCAAAACCAGGAGGCTCCGGATTGACTATGCGGACGTCAAGGGGAAAAAGGAGAAATCCTATCAGCTGGAAGGCTTTATGATCGAGGACATCAGTGAGGTGGCCAAACGCAACGACGCCAAACGCCTTAAAAGAACGGTGCACCCCTTGCAGCAGGACGACCGCACTTCGATCCAGAATGACTTTTTCCAGTTTATGATCGGGAATACCGACTTTTCATCGGCCTACCAGCACAACGAAAACCTCATTTTCGTGGAGGGAATGAACGCCATCCCGGTCCCCTATGATTTTGACATGTCCGGCCTTGTGGATGCCAACTACGCCGTGGTTTCCCAGGTGCAGGGAGAAGAACTGGCCATAACGGACGTTACCCAGCGGCTTTACCGGGGTTTTAAGCGCAACCCGGCCCTGTATGAAGAGGTGCGGCAGGAATACCTGGGTAAAAAGGACGAATTTATGAGG
>CAZUZE010000290.1:0-3281 GCA_964624565.1 uncultured Robiginitalea sp. | reverse complement strand
CGTATTCCAAAATACGGGATTTCAATGAATTTTCAGGTGCTTCGCTTAAATAAAACCGACGGGAGGGCGTCGGGGGGCCACACCGTGCAATCGCGGTTTTATGCCAACAGGTTTTCCCCTACTGAATGGAATTGGAATGGGTGCTCCCCGGACCGAATATTTCCATATCTTGATCTGATGAAACTCCAGCCCCGGTCCATGCTCCTGCTTTTTCAATCACTCCGCCAACTATTGTCCCTGAAGGGTGCCCGCGAGGCCGCCAAGTATTCCCCCGGGCGTACCGGACTGCCCGCAGGAAGGCCTCAATACTATCCACAAACACATGATTAGTTTTTTCCGGAAAATCCGCAACAAGCTCCTGTCAAAAAACCGGGTGTCCCATTACCTGCTCTATGCCCTGGGGGAGATCCTCCTGGTGGTCATCGGGATCCTGATCGCCCTGCAAATCAATACCTGGAACGAGCAAAAGCAGATTGAAGAATCCATCGAAAGCCATCTGGTGATCTTAAGGCAAAACCTCAGGGAGGATCAGACCCAACTCCGGGAGCTGAGGAGGGCTATGGCGACCTATGTTCAGTTTGCGGACACGGCCCTGCTGCAGATGCGGACCCAGATCCCCATGGGCGGGAACCTTAAAATGTACCTGGGCATGCTGGAGCTGGAACACCAGTTCCGGCCAAACCGCAATGCCTTTGAAACCATCACCCAATCCAATGAGATCCCATTCCTGTCGCAGCAGTTACAGACCGCTCTCCTCGACTACTACGCCCTGATCGCCCGGGCCAATGAACGGGAACAGATCTCAAATAACCAGATTCAAAGCAAATACGAGCCACACATCAATGCACACTATCCGGAAATCTTCCAAAAGGACAGCAACTGGGACTTCGTAAAAAACGCCTACAAGGACGATCCGAGGCCCATCGTAAAGATCGCGCCCGAGAAATTCCTGGCCGACCGCACCCTGGAAGCCTTGCTGGTATCCCGGTTATACCAGAGCAACACGCTGGAGGGGTTCTATACCGCCCTGCTTCAATCTTCAGACCTGCTCCTCAGCCTTATCGGGGATGCCCCCTGAGCCCGACATTTCGGGCCGGGCCGGTGAATCCTCAGGTGGCGGATTTTTTTAACTCCGACTTCAGGTGGTCGGAAAGGCGGAGCGACAGGGCCGTCAGTGTAAGGGTCGGGTTCGGTGCCCCAGCCGTCGGGAAACAGGCGGCCCCGGCCACGTATAGGTTGCCAACGCCATGTATCCGGCAATCTGAATTTACCACCCCTTTTTTCGGATCGTCATGCATGCGCGTGGTACCCATATGGTGCCAGCCCCCGTTGGTGGAATCCGGAAAGGCGTCGTCATTTTCGTCCCTGAGGAATTCGTGCAGCCGCAACCGGGCAAGGTCCGTTCGCCCGACCTCCCTTCCCAGGAGCTGGTACATGGTGCGGACACTTCGTTTATCCAGGGGCGTCAGCTCCCAGTGGAGGTTCGCCCTCGGGATTCCAAGAGCATCCCTTTCACGGCCAATGGTCACCCGTGAATTTGGGTTGGGGGCCTGCTCAATCCGGGTGCTGAGCATAAATGCCCTGTCAAGGGCTCCGCCCGTTGCTCCTGTGGATTTTTCTCCGGCGGAATCCCAGTTTGCGAACATGTTTTCGGCACTCTTCCTGGGATCGTCATCCTGCCAGGTCTCCATGCGGGGTTTCATATGCATTCCAAGACTGAGGGGGAACAGAGAAATTGTGCCGTTCAGGATACGGTGTTCCCGCTGGGTCTCGGGGGTAAAGGCGATTTCGGCGCTCGATTTGGTCACCCCGTACTCCCAGGAATAGAGGTCTGTGGGGAAAGGCCTGGCGAGCCACATTTCTGCAGAATCCACCTCCAGGTGTTCCATAAAATAACGTCCCACAAGGTCATGGTCGTTCCCTATGCCTTCCGGTTTCTGGGAGTTGGAAGCGAGCAGCAACCGCGTGTTCTGAATCGTGCCGCAGGCCAGCACAAAGCGCCCGGCCTGCACGCGGTGGACGTTGCCCCCAAGGGTTTTTACCGTAAGTTCCGTCACCCTCGAATGGGCGTCGTTGAGCTTTATATCCGCCACCTTTGCGTAGGTGTACAGGTGGATGTTTCGCGCGCCGGTAATCTTTTCGCGATAGAGGGTGCCATAGGTGGCCTGTGAATACTGCCACATTTTATTCCAGAACACCTTTTGGTCAAGAGGAAATGGGTTCAGGTTGGGGAGTTCCTTATTCCAATAGTCAAAGCCATATTCATAGGGGCCGACCTCAAGGGTTTGGTTGGCCCTGGCGTAATAGGGGTCGAGGTCCTGGCGGGTGATGGGCCACCCGCTTTCCGGGACCCAGTCCCGTTGCTCAAAATCAATGTCGTCAAATGGGGAACACATGCCGGCCCAATGCCCCGTGGTCCCCCCAAAGTAATGGAGCCGGGAGGACATGAGGGGGTAGTATTTCTGGCCCGTGGTTTCGCCTTTATAGGACTCCTGTACCTCAGGGTCATAGTCAAAGCCCCCGCCTTCCAGGAGCACGATCCTGTAGGGGGTGTCCATCAGGTCCAGGGCCATGGCAATGCCGGCAGCCCCTGCGCCGACAATACAAATATCCCCCCGGATCAAAGAGTTGTTTTCGAGGGTGCGCGCATCTGTATGCATGGTCAGGAAGTTTGGATTAGTGAAAGGAGCGCACACTGCCGGGCCTCGGTCCGGGAGAGGATCCATCCGTCGAGCAACACCAGTTCATTGTCCTGGTAATCCGACTTTACGCGTTCAGCAAGAAACTGCTGAGGGGAAACAGGGGTTTCTGTGCTCCTTCCAAGGAGGGCGGACACCAGATTTGCCTCGCTGTCTTCTTCCGGCATCAGGCCCCGGTACAGGTTTCCGATTTCCAGCATCGTATCCGTATCCCAGATATAGGAAAGGAAACCGGGTTCTGCCAGCAAAGGGTCGTACTCCGGTTTCCCGAACCGGTAGCAGGCTGCGGGGATGGTGAGCGCGGTAAGGCCCGTCCCCGATAATACTACAAAGTCTCTTCTTTTCATGGTTGGTTGTTGGTTATTAAATCCGGAAGTCCTGGATATGGGTCAGCCACCAGACAAGAGGTGCACTGCCTTCCTAAAAAGGTACGACAATAATTCACAAGGTGTTATAATTCAGGCGGTTATTTTTGGGTCGGCCCGAGGCCCTGATTCAACAGCCGGGGCCAAACGCGAATCCCTACCGGGAGTAGGGCCGGCGGCGGGACGATCCTTTGCCGCCTAAATCACCCATGGCAGC
>CAZUZE010000289.1:0-3304 GCA_964624565.1 uncultured Robiginitalea sp. | reverse complement strand
ACCTAACCCGCCAATTATGAACAAAGTCAGCATTGAATTTAAATGGGCCGTCATTTTTACGGTAGTGGCCCTGCTGTGGATGGTCCTGGAAAAAGTGACAGGACTCCACGACAAATACATCGACTACCATATGTATCTGACCAACCTCTTTGCCATACCCGCTATCTGGATGATGGTCCTGGCCCTGAAGGACAAAAAGAAGAATTTCTACAACGGACAGATGAGCTACAAACAGGGGCTTGTCTCCGGGATAATCCTGTCTGTTTTCATAGCCCTGCTCAGTCCACTGGCCCAGTGGATCACCTCCTATGTCATTACCCCGGACTACTTCGCCAAAGCGATCAGCCGGTCCGTGGAACTGGGCTATTTCGACACAGTTGCCGAGGCGGAAGCCAATTTCAATTTCCGCAGCTACGTGGTCCAGGGCGTAATCGGTGCCTTGGTCATGGGCATCCTGACCACGGCGGTGGCCATGATCTTTATCCGCACCAAACACTCGGAAGCCAATGGATGAAACACCACCAAGCCAGGGGGTATATTTCACTTCCGGGAAAGGATGTTTCAAGCCAAATAGATGACCTGTTAGCTGAAGAATAAGGGTCCCGGGGCTGAAGGCCCCGGAAAGAATCAGAAAAATGAAAAACCACTCAGAATCAGTACAAGCCGAGAAGCGAATCGCCCCGAGAACACTTGCTAAAATTGCGGGAATCAGCTACCTGGTTATTTTCTTCGCGGCTATTTTCGCAAATTTCTTTGTTCTCGAAGCCGTGCTGGAAGACCCCCTGAACACGATCCGGAACCATTCAATGCGCTTCAGGTCCGGTATCCTGGCTTTTTTGATTACGGTCGTCTTCGATGTTGTCGTCGCCTGGGCACTGAATGTTTTGTACAAAGCACACCCCTTGTCCGCCCTGAGCACCTATTTTCGGATGATGCACGCAGCGATCATGGGGGTGGCCGTATTTGCGCTTCCCCTGGCGGTTTCCGCAACCTCGGCAGAGGAAATCCTCAGACATGTGGAGGTCTTCAACACCATCTGGCTGATAGGCCTCTTCTTCTTTGGCATCCACCTGATCCTGCTGGCAAAAATCCTCCGCAAGCCAGGACTGATTGCTTTTTTCCTGGTTGCAGCGGGCAGCATGTACATTGTGGATACCGCGGCCCATTTCCTGCTCCCGGACTATGACGCCTATGCGTCCGTTTTTCTGGCGCTGGTCGCAATCCCCAGTATTCTGGGGGAGATGGCACTGGCCGTCTGGCTCATGGCCAAAGGGGGCAAAGAATAATGGCATTTTCATAAAGTCTCAAACCTTATAAATACCTTTAAGTCCGAAAGGAAGGAGGGGTAAAACCTCCTGGCAATCATTAAAAACAACCTCATATGAAAAACAACTCCAAACCGGCTTTTCCATTGTACATCGTTTTTATGGCCCTTACATTCACTGTTTTACTACCGGGGTGCGCACCCAGGGAGAAAAAAGAAGCAAAAGAAACAGGTGAAGAAAAGGCAACCCGGGTGGTGGAACCTGAATTTTTCCAGCTGCGGCCCGGGGTAGAGGCTGCCTATGGGTATTCCCATGCCGTAAGAATTGGAAATGTCATAAAGATTTCCGGGGCCGTCAGCATGGATGAGGAAGGAAACCCCACAGCGGTCGGGGACCTGAACCAACAGATGATAAACTGCTATGCGGACCTGGAGAAGATCCTTGCGCATTTCGGCTGCACCTTCGATGACGTGGTAGAGGAAAATATTTTCACGACCAATATGCCCCTGTTCCTTGAAAATGCGGGGTACCGGAATTCGATTTACACCAGGCAGTTCCCGACAGGCTCCTGGCTGGGGGTAAAGGAACTCGCCCTGCCCGAACTGATGATCGAAATTGAATTGGAAGTACATAAACCCCAGTAGGCATGGTGGAACCCAAAAAAGTCGCGCTCTCCGAGAAGTTTGCCGCTTTCGAAGACTTCTGGAATCCGAGAATCGTCGGGGAACTGAACGGGCAACAGGTAAAAGTGGCGAAGTTCAAGGGCGAATTCGTGTGGCACCAACACGAGCACGAAGACGAAATGTTCCTGGTGGTTGCCGGGACCCTGCTGATTGAACTGGCGGACAAAACCCTTGAGGTACATCCGGGCGAATTCGCCATTATCCCCAGGGGGACCCTCCACCGGCCCAAGGCCATCGATGAGGTGCAGGTACTCCTTTTTGAACCCGCAACGACCTTGAATACCGGAAATATCGACAATGAACGCACCCTCAGAAACCTGGATCACCTGTAGGCAGGGGGTGGCGCCTTTTGACTTCCTGCGAGTCATTAACGCGCAAATGGGTAAAATGAAGTTGAGAATATAACCTTTTAATGACATCCCCCAACCCTGTATTAACCACCCTGATTTTTGTCTTTGCCCTGCAGGCAATCGTCCTGAGTGTGCTAATTATTGCCAGGCGCCCGCGGAAACAGGAGAGCCAGTTCCTGGCTCTCATCGTCTTTTTTTTCGCCCTCATGGCCCTGAACATCGCACTGGTCAATGTGCTCAGTGCCCAGGGTGTTTTTTACGCATTCCGGTATGTGCAGCTCGAGCTCCTGTTCGGCATCGGACCCGCCCTGTATTTTTACACCAGGAGCATCACGGATCCGGGATTCAGGTTTTCGCGCAAGCACTATATCCACTTCCTGCCGGTGGTGCTGGAATTTATTTTTTACCGAACCGCCTTCTACAGGCTCGGGGCAGACGGCATGTACCAGGACCCCGTGCACCCCTATACGAAAATCTACCTGGCCGAACAGTGGGCGGGCATCGCATCAATTTCCATTTACACCCTGGTTTCACTCCGGTTGCTCTTTCGGCATCAGGCCATGCTGAAGCAACACTATTCCAACCTGGGTAAAAGGTCCCTGAACTGGCTTCGGGTCCCGGTGATTTTTTATTCCTCCTTCTGGATCGGCTGGAATCTGTTATCGCAAATCGACCGCTATGCTTTCGATCGGGCCTACAGGGAAGCCTATTTCCTTCCGGCTTTCGTCGGCCTTGCCGCCGTAACCTACTGGATTGGCTTTAAAGGGTACATCCGATCCCGTACGGAAGCCCCGGGGGCTTCCACAAATCCATCCGGGGAACAGGGGGAAGAACCCGATGCCGAATTCGCCGCGCGCATCACACAGCTCATGGAAACCGGAAAACCCTATCTCAATCCGGACCTCGACCTGGCCGGGCTTTCAAAACTTCTGGACGCAAATCCGAGGAAGGTATCCCACACCATAAACCGGAGCTTTTCCAAAAACTTCTATGAATATGTAAACCT
>CAZUZE010000288.1:0-3343 GCA_964624565.1 uncultured Robiginitalea sp. | reverse complement strand
AAATAACCTGGAGTCCTTCTTATTAATCCGCCTCCCTTTCCGTGCATGACATCAGGAAGGCCCGGGATGTTGCAACAGGAAAGCGGGATAGCCCATCGAGTCCTTTTCCTCGAGCCGGTGGGGAAGCGCCCATTCCCTGAGAATGGCTTTAGCCAAATCAGGGGGTTGCCCGTAGGGCCATTCCAGCCCGAATGTATCCCACGAAAGACCCTCCAGGCCGACCCTGGTATACTCAAGCTGTACGGAATCCGTGCCCCTTTTCCATGGTGGGGTGTACTGCCAAAGGTCCTCTGCCATGCGCACGGAAGTAACCCATCGCTGCTTGTGCACCTCCACCCAGGAGGCCTCAAAATTTTCGGGCAACATCCCGGGCACTCCCCCGGGGGACAATTCAAACCCGAGTTTTTCCCAGCATTCGAGCATGCCCCGGACCCCGGGGGCCGCTTCAAACCCTTCCGGCGTCCGGGTGCGGTATTTGACCTCCAGCCTCCCCTGCCGTATTTTGATCCCAAGGTCTTCCCTTCCCGGGACCCGCAAATACCTGTCTGTCCTGGATTCCAGGGCGAACTGGTCCTCGGAGAGCCCTTCAAAGGGGGACTTCAGTCCCGGGGTTTCCCCGGCAAAGAACCAGCGGATTTCCCGGGTTTTTAAGTTCGGAGCACCCGGTCGCTCCGCAGCCTGCTGAGGAAAGTTCATATTCATATCGGCCAATGCCTTCTTAAAGGTAGCAAGACCCGGTGACTTTTTACCCCCGGAGGCCTGTCGAAAAAAAAGCCGGACCTCTTTTCAGATCCGGCTTTCCTATGAGGGTCCTGACGGGTCAGGCCTCGCAGCTGACGCAGTCCTTTTTCTGGCGGAATTTCTGGGCTGCATTCATGCTGTGCTGGTAGTACAGGGATTTCAGCCCCAGTTTCCAGGCAGAAACGTGGATCTTGTTGATCTCCTTTACAGGCATATCCGGGTGTACGAGGATGTTCACGGACTGTCCCTGGTCGATGTGGTTCTGGCGGTTGGCCGCCTGGTAAATGATGGCCAGCTGGTCGATTTCCGCATAGGTCCGGAAAACGTCCTTCTCCTCCTCGGTCAGAAAATCGAGGTGCTGTACAGACCCGTCCTGGTCGCGGATACTCCGCCAGACCTCAGGGGTATTCTGTCCCTTTTCCTCCAGCAAATCGATCAGGAACGGATTTTTGATCGTCGTTTTGATCTTCGCGATGTCCTTGACATAGATATTGGACCAGATCGGCTCAATCCCCTGAGATACCTGCCCGAGGATAAAGGCGGAAGAGGTCGTGGGGGCAATGGCGTTCAGGGTGGCATTCCTGCGGCCATAGCCTTTGAGCACCTCCGGCTCCCCGAACAACCCGGCCAGGTACTCGGAAGCCTTGTAGGACCGCTCCTTGATAGTGCGGAACACCTCGCTGTTCAGGTCGTAGGCCTCCTGGCTGTCAAAAGCGACCCGCCTGGACTGCAAGAGGGAGTGCCATCCGAGGGAACCGAGGCCCAGGGCGCGGTTGTCCTTGGCAAAGTTGTATGCCCGTTCCATAAAGAGGAAGGTCTGCCGGTCGTCCAGATCCTCCGAATCCCTGAAGCTTTCCAGTTTTTCGATAAACTCGCTCAGCACAGCATCCAGAAAACACACCATCGTCTCGACTGCATCCGTGTCCTTCCACTTGTCGTAATACAAAAGGTTGATGGAGGAAAGCACGCACACGAAAGACCACTTTTCATTGGAGGGCAGCATGATTTCGGTACACAGGTTGCTCGCATAGATCTCGTGGCCCCGCTCCCGGTAGACCTCAGGTGCCCCGTTGTTGGCGTGGTCGCGGAAGAAGATATAGGGGTAGCCCATTTCCCCGCGGCGCTGGAGCACTTTGGCCCAAACCGCCCGCTTTTCAGCATCCCCGTCGATCATTTCCTGCATCCACTGGTCGGATACGGTGACCCCGTGGGTCAGTTGCTGTATGCTGTTGCCCTCGGTCCCGATTTCGAGGAATTCGTGGATGTCCGGGTGTTCAATGGGCAGGTAAGGTGAAAAACGCCCCCTGCGGACCGAGCCCTGGCTGACCACATCCACCATCTTGTCAAAAAGCTGCATGATGTGTACGGCCCCGGAGGCATGGCCGTTATTCCGCACAGGTGCCCCGCGGTGGCGGATCTTCCCGAAATACCCCGAGGTTCCCCCGCCGAGCTTGGACATCATGCCCACCTCGGACTGGGTGAAGAGGATGTTGCCCATGTCGTCGTCGATATGGGAACCGAAACAGCTGATCGGCAGGCCCCGTCGTTTCCCGAAATTGGACCAGACCGGGGAGGCCAGCGAAAAATACCCCTCGCCCATATACCGGTAGAACTTATCGGAGAAACCCGGGATCTTCAGGATTTGTTCCGCCCGGTCCGCGATCTCGCGGATGCGCTCCTCAGCAGTGACACCTTCAGGCAGGTACCCGGAGGCCAGGAATTGCCGGCTGTGGTCCGTGAGCCACTCAAAGGCGGGTTCCTCCCGGGTCTTCGCTTCCTGAAGGAATTCCTTGCGGGCGTGGATCAATTCCTCGGCTACAGGGGTTTTTGTTTGGTTTGAATCGTTGGATACGTTGGTTGCAGTGTTCTCGCGCATGGTTAAAATAAGTCTTCGCTGGTTATACTTTGTGTTCGTTTGCTGTAGTTGATGGACCGTTTTACGAAGAAATCCCCGTGTTTGGTGCCGATAATCTCATCGTCAAACCACTCTGTCTCCTGCAGTTTGGCCTGATCGACTTCAAATACCTTTTCAATCCCGATGCTCTCCAGGGACTGGTTGAAGCGGTTCTTGATAAACTCCTCAATAACGGTTTTGGGGAGAAACTCGAGCTCTCCGTCCTCGAAGATCCAGTCGACCACCTTGCTCTCCGCATCGTAGGCCTCCCGGCACACCTCCCGGATCATCTCCTTGTACTCAGCGGTAAACCACTGGGGGTTCTCCTGTTGCAGGATCTTGATCAGGTCAATCCCGAAATCCCCGTGGATCTGCTCCTCTTTTGAAGTGGCCTCCACGGCATTGGAGATCCCCTTGAGCATGTTCCGGTGCTTGTTGAAGGCCATGATGATCAGGAACTGGGAAAAGAGGGAAACGTGCTCGATAAAAAGTGCAAAAAGCAGGATTGACTCCGCATACTCCCGCCTGTCCTCGCTTTTGGCATTTTTCAGGGCTGTCTCCAGGTAGTGGACCCGCTTCATAATGACGGGCTTCTTCTTCAGGTTATTGAATTCGTGGTTCAGTTCATGTTACGCCGACCACCGAGATCTACCGTCTTGCCCTACACGACGCTCTTCCGATATAGTGGCCCCCACGGCCCCGATTTCC
>CAZUZE010000287.1:0-3356 GCA_964624565.1 uncultured Robiginitalea sp. | reverse complement strand
CATCCCGCTGTCCGGAGCGATTTTGACCAATGGTGCGATTTACAGGAAGCCCCCTATGTGCTGCAGGAGGCGGCAATCCTGATCGAAAATGGTGCGTACCGGCACCTGGACCGTCTGATCCTGGTGACGGCCCCGGAAGACATCCGGATCGATCGGGTCGTCAGGCGGGATGGGAGCGCTCCGCAACAGGTACTTGAGCGGATGCAAAACCAGTGGCCGGATTCCAGGAAAATTCCCCTTGCCGATTTCGTAATCGAGAACACGGACCTGGAGCAAACGCGTCGGCAGGTGGAGGGCATCCACCGGGAACTCCTTCATTTATCGGGTAAGCGGCCCGATTCCTTTTGTTAAGGTTAGGTTAAACCACCCGCCCCCTAAATGTTAAATTTTTATTTTTACTCGAACGATGAATAAGAGGTTGTTTGTGCTGCTGGTGGTTCTGATGAGCCTGTCTCTTGTCGGGATAATTGCAGTGCAGCTCTACTGGATCAAACGCTCGGTCGAGGATAAGGAAGAGCAGTTCTCGAATACGGTATCCGAGGTGTTGAGCAAGGTTGCCGAAAAGATCGAAGAGCGGGAGATGAAGGATTACTCCGAGCGTTTCCTGAACCTCAAGGACAGTCTCGGGGAGCTCAAGAGTACCCAGCTGAGCAACATCTTCTTTATCGACAGGGATCTGAATTCCAATGAAATCCTGTTTTATTCGCATGGGATCCTTGAAGAGGATTACGACATCGCTTCCACGTTCTTTGACAATGCCAATTCCGCGGATACCACCACTATTAAGAACTATACCAGCCGCAGGACCAAAACGATTTTCAAGGAGGAATACGGCCTGGACGGCAAGGCGTATCGCCTGAGCCCTATCGAAAAATGGGAGAAGGTAGGGGGGATATCGGCCATGGAGAAGGCCATGTTCGACGATGTCTACCGGGTCTATGCCGACCGTGTCCCGATACACGAACGCGTCAGCCGGGAGGAGATCGAACTTTTGCTGGACCAGGAACTCGAGAGCAGGAACCTGGATATCGAATACGAATACGGGGTCTACAGCCGGGGACTGCCGACAAAGATCAAATCGCGCAAGTTCAGGCTGGACCAAAACAGTGTTTACAAGGCCCCGGTTTTCCGGGACAGCGAGGGGGCAACCGATTTTGCCCTGCTGATTTCCTTTCCGGACAAAAAGGATTTCCTTGTCCGCTCCATAGTGGGGATGGCGGTATTATCCCTGCTCTTTACCCTGATTATCATGATTGCCTATGCAAGCGCCATTTATCAGTTGATCCGGCAAAAACAGATTTCAGAGATCAAAACGGATTTTATCAACAACATGACGCATGAGTTCAAAACGCCCATAGCGACCATCAACCTGGCTGTCGAGGCGATCAGGAACCCGAAAATAATGGGGGACACGGAAAAGGTCAGCCGGTACCTGAACATGATCCGGGATGAAAACAAACGGATGCATGCCCAGGTGGAAAACGTGCTGCGGATTTCCAAACTCGAAAAGAACCAGCTCGATATTACCAAGGAACGGGCCGAGGCCCACGACATGATCAAAAAGGCCATAACCCACGTCGAACTCATTGTTCAGGACCGGGGCGGTTATATAAAAACCCATTTGGATGCCGAGCGTTCCGAGGTGCTTGCGAATCAGACGCATTTTGGGAATGTCATTGTCAACATTTTGGACAACGCGGTAAAATATTCCCCTGATGCCCCGAAAATAGATGTGTTCACGGAGGTTGCCAACAACTATCTCGTGATCCGGATACAGGATCAGGGGGCCGGGATGTCAAAGGCGGTGACCAAACGGATATTTGAAAAGTTTTACCGGGAGCACACCGGGGATATCCACAACGTCAAAGGACATGGGCTGGGGCTGGCCTATGTGAAGAAAATTGTAGAGGATCACCAGGGAGAGGTGTATGTAGAAAGTGAGAAAGGGAAAGGAAGCACCTTTTACATCAAGCTCCCACTAATTTAGGAAGTTATGGAAACAGCAAATAAGAAAATATTACTGGTAGAAGACGATCCGAACTTCGGTATCGTCCTCAAGGACTATCTGTCCATGAATGATTTCGACGTCACCCTTGCCAAGAACGGCATGGAGGGCTTCGAAAAATTCAAAAAGGACAATTTCGACGTGTGCATCCTCGATGTGATGATGCCCTACAAGGACGGGTTTACCCTGGCCAGGGAAATCCGCGAAAAGAACGAAAGCGTGCCCATTGTTTTCCTGACGGCCAAGACGATGAAGGAGGATGTGCTGAAGGGTTACAAGGCCGGGGCGGATGACTACCTGAATAAGCCTTTTGACTCAGAGGTGCTCCTGGCCAAGCTGCAGGCCATCCTGCAGCGCAAGGAGTCGAACAACCTGGCAGACAGCAAGCAGTTTGAGTTCCAGATCGGCAATTTCCACCTGAATTCGAAGCTGAGGTTCCTGAAATACAAGGACGAGGAACCTACCAAACTCTCCCCCAAGGAAAACGAATTGCTGCGCCTGCTCGCCCTGCACGAGAACGACCTGATGCCCCGGGAGCTCGCCCTGACCAAAATATGGCGGGACGACAACTATTTTACATCCAGGAGCATGGATGTCTATATCGCAAAGCTCCGCAAGTACCTCAAACGCGATGACAGCGTTGAAATCCTCAACATCCACGGGGAGGGCTTCCGCCTGGTGGTTAAAACGGATTCCGAGAAATAAGCACCCGCCGAGCGTTAGGGGCCCTGGGGCCCTGCCTACGCCGGATCGAGGGCGTCGAAAACCCTTTGCACAGCTTCTTCAACCGTAAGGGCTACCGGGACCGGGATTCCGTAGGCCGGGGGTTCCAGCGTTTCGAACTGGGACCTGAGCAGGGAAGCAGGCATGTAATGCCCCTGGCGTTTCTTCAGGCGGGCCTCAATCTCGCTGAAGCTCCCGTGGAGGTAGATCCAGACTGCATTTTTCCCGAGCCCTTCCCCCAGTTGCTCCCTGTAGCGCTCCTTCAGGGCGGAACAGGCGATAACGGCCCCCCGGCCCAGGTACTCCAGGGCCAGTTGGTTCAGGCGTTGCAGCCAGCCTTCCCGGTCCTGATCATTGAGGGGGATGCCCGCTGCCATTTTCCGGATATTTTCCTCCGGGTGATACGCATCGCCGTCGAAAAAGGAGAGGTCCAGCCGCCCGGCGAGTGCCTTTCCCAGGGTGGTTTTGCCACTCCCCGAAACCCCCATCACAAAGAATATAGCTCCTTCAGCGCTCATTGAGGGATTCCTTGTAGTGTTCAATAGCCCGGAGGCCCGTCTCGAGGGGGGCATCGTAGGGAATCCACTGGATCTCGGGATTTTTCCGGAACCAGGTGCCCTGTCGTTTT
>CAZUZE010000286.1:0-3367 GCA_964624565.1 uncultured Robiginitalea sp. | reverse complement strand
GGAGAACGAATTTACAGCGGGATTCCAGATCGGAGGCGGTTTGAACCTGGGGAATTTCGGGATCGACCTGCGCTTTGAGCGCGGCTTTAGCCCCAATTACGTGGACGTAGTGGGGGAAATTGAAGGCGTACGCCTGGATACGCGCCCCACGCAGTGGATCCTGGGACTGTCCTATAAGTTCTGAGGGGACTGATCGCCGGCCAACCGGCTCCCCTGCCGGGCCGGCCCCTAAAAAGTACGTCCCTGGTTTTAAGGGTTAATCCTCCGGCCAGGTGTCGTCCAGGTAATCCGGAATCCCATTTCCATTGGAGTCTGGAAAAACCAGGGTGCCATCTGGCTGTATGATGATTTCTTCCCGGGTGGGCACGTCGTCCCCGTCGTCATCGGGATCCAGGAAATTCACCCGCAGCACCCCACCCACGGTTTCCCGTTCCTGGGTTTCATTTGTATTGTCGTTGTAGAGGTACCCATCCCCATCGAGGTCTTCCTGTATGGAGGGGATCCCGTCCCCATCGTGGTCGGTTTCCTCCTTGATAAAGAGCTCCACAAAAAAGATGAGCGGGCTGTAGCTGGGGATGGCATTGGTCGGTGGGGCATTGAAATACCCGAGGCCTGAGGGCATGATGATCATCCCAACCCCGCCATCTATGGACGTGACCGTACCGTCGGGGTTTGTGGATATATCGCTTGAGGCCTTAAAAAATGGCATCCCCTCAGCAAAACCCCGGGCCCCCTGCAGGGGACCCTGGATGCGCGCCAGGTCAAACCAGAGGGGCTGTGCGAAGGACCCGTCAAAATCCCGATTGTCCAGCAGGGTGCCCCGGTAGGTGAGGAAGGCGGAATCCGCCACTGTGGGGTTTTCCCCCCTGCCCTCACGGGCGATCAGGTAGTAGAGGGTATGCACCACATCCGGCTGTTCTTCCAGCCCCATTTCCTCGTTGGTCACCGTGATCCCCACAGATTCCACCTGCTCGATCAGGGGGATCTTCCCGGCGTTCTCCCCGGCAAGGGTATCGATGATAATTTTGAAGTCAAACCCGGCAGGCGGGTTTTCAAAGGCTTCATAATTGTAGAAGTGGGACTGAAGGAACTCCCGGATCTCCGCGTCGTTATCGGCGGCTACCTCATCCAGATCCCGCGGGGGCAGGATTTCCACATCGATCCCGTCATCCTCGCCACATCCCGCCAGCAGCCCGATCCCAAAAAGTACAACGCAGATGCGCTTCAACATAGCCTTTGAATTAAAGGCCGCAAGATACAATTTTCCCCTATTTTTGCGAATGCCTTAACAAAGAATTGGCCCATGCGGATCGACAAATACCTCTGGTGTACCCGCTACTTCAAGACGCGGAATCAGGCCACCGAAGCATGCCGGAAAGGGCATGTACGCATCGGGGAGCAGGCGGTGAAACCTTCGCGGGAGGTCCTGCCGTCCGACGAGATCCAGGTGCGCAGGAACCAGATCACCTACCGCCTGAAAGTCCTGGACATCCCCTCCCAGCGGGTAGGCGCCAAACTGGTGGACATCTACCGGGTGGACAGTACCCCGGCCGAATCCCTGGAGCACCTGAAGCTGATCAATACGACAAAGGAGTACTACCGCAAAAAAGGGACTGGCAGGCCGACCAAAAAAGACCGGCGGGAACTCGACGATTACAGGGAGGATGCGCAGTAGGGACTATTGGCAACAGCGCTATGAAGCCGGGCAGACCGGCTGGGACATGGGGGGGGTAAGCCCGCCCATAGGCGCTTACGTCGATCAGCTCAAAGACCGGAACCTGAAGGTCCTGCTGCCCGGGGCGGGCATGGGATACGAAGCCGTTCACATGGCTAAAAGCGGGTTTACGGACCTCACTGTCCTTGATATCGCCCCCTATCCCCTGGCTGACCTGAAAACCCGGCTCCCGCATACCTTCCCGGGCGAAAACCTCATCGAAAAGGACTTCTTCACCTTTGAAGGCGGGCCCTTCGACCTCATCCTGGAACACACCTTTTTTTGCGCCCTGCCCCCCGGGCAAAGGCCTGACTACGTGCAGAAGATAAGCGAATTACTAAGCCCTGGCGGAAAGCTTTCCGGACTTCTGTTCGATTTTCCGCTCACCTCTGAGGGTCCGCCCTTCGGGGGTTCCCGGGAAGAATACCTGGCCTTGTTTGCACCCAGCTTCCATATCCGGGTTTTGGAGCGGGCCACAAATTCCATCCCCCCACGGGCGGGAAGGGAACTCTTTTTTATCTTTGAGAAGAAATAGCCCTATGGACCACAGAATCCTATCGCACCAGCAGATCCTGCACAAGATCAACCGCATTGCCTACCAGATCTATGAGGCGAACGTGGATGAACCCCTGATCGTGCTCGCGGGAATCGAGGGGGGCGGCCTTTCGCTAGCCCGCAAGATCAAGCAGGCCCTGGAGAAAATCTGCCCCGCGGAAATCCTGCTCTGCAAAGTGCACATGGACAAGTCCAACCCGCTGACAAGCCCTGTGACCACCTCCCTGGAGGCGGCCGCGTATGAAAACCGTTCCGTGGTCCTGATCGACGACGTCCTCAAATCCGGCACCACCCTTATTTTCGGGGTCAGGCACTTCCTGTCCACCCCCCTCAAACAGCTCAAAACAGCGGTCCTGGTCGACCGCAACTACAAGAGGTTCCCGGTAAAGGCCGATTTTAAAGGGCTTTCCCTCTCCACTTCCATGGAGGAACATGTGCGTGTGGACTTCAGCAGCCGGAATTACGGGGTCTACCTAGATTAGCTTTCCCTCGATTTCAGTGCAAATTTCCACCGCGGTTTTCCTGCCGCAGGCAATGGTGTGGGCCGCCTGCAGGTAGTAGGGCCCGCGGTCAAAAAGGTGTTTCCCGATAAATTCGGGCAATTCGGAATCCGGGAGGTGTGCAATCATCGGACGCCGGGCCTTTTCCGGGGCCAGCCGCGCGACCAGGGAAGGGATGGAATGCTGCAGGTAAAAGCTGTTCGGGGTGGCCTGCAGGATGCGCTGCATGTTCCCGGCATAGGCCGGGGTTCCGCCGCCCAGGGAAAGGACCCTGTCCTCAGGCATTTCCAGCAGCCTCAGCAGCAATTCGTGTTCCTTCCTTCTGAAATAGAGCTCTCCCCTGCCCTTGAAGATCTCGGGGATCGACTCCCCTGTTTCCGCCTCGATATAGGTGTCCAGGTCGGTGAAGGGCAATGACAAACGCCCCGCGAGCACCTTCCCGACAGTGGATTTCCCGCTCCCCATATACCCCAGTAAAACGATCAGCATAGCTCTGTTTCCCCTTGGTTGAAGCCCAAAGATCAGGCTTTTTCCATAAATCTGAAATTTCTAAACGGCAGGCCTTGATTCGTTAAGAATAGATTGTATATTTGCAGCC
>CAZUZE010000285.1:0-3373 GCA_964624565.1 uncultured Robiginitalea sp. | reverse complement strand
CCTCATAGGTTTCGATGGAGGTATAGGCCTTCTCCCTTTCAAAAAGGCCCTGTAGCTGCGCGGGCAGCTCAAGGGTGATGCCCAGCCTGCTCTCGACCGTTTCCCTGAATTTTATCGGGTGGGCTGTTTCCAGGAAGATCCCCCTGGCCCCGGGGTGCCTGTCCAGGTAGCGGCGCAGGCCGAGGTATCCAACCGCCCCGTGGGGGTCGGCCACATAGCCGTACCGGCTGTATAGGTCATCGAGCCCCTGCAGGGTTTGGGCATCGGAAAAGGAAACAGCCGTCAGCCGGGACATCAGTTCCGGAAAATCATTCCCGAAGAGTTCCCGGATGCGGACGAAGTTGCTGGGGTCCGCCACGTCCATGGCATTGGAAAGGGTGGCTATGGCCGGCCTGGGGTGGTAGTCCCCTGAGGCCATATACCTTGGCACCGTGTCATTGGTATTCGTGGCGGCGATAAAATACGCACAGGGCATGCCCATCCGGGCGGCGAGCATACCCGCACACAGGTTCCCGAAATTTCCGCTGGGTACTGAGAAAACAGGGGCTGCCCCCTCATTCCCAAGCTGCTGGATGGCGCGCACATAATAGAGCATCTGGGGCAGCCACCGGGCCACATTGATGCTATTGGCCGAGGTGAGTTCCTGCCCTTCGCGCAGGGCGGGGTCCTGGAACGCCTCCTTGACCATCCGCTGGCAGTCGTCAAAGGTGCCTGCCACCCTCAGGGCCCGGATATTCGCCCCCAGGGTTGTCAGCTGTCGCTCCTGTATGTCGCTGACCATGCCCTTGGGGTAGAGGATTACCACCTCCACCCCGGGCACATTCAGGAACCCCCGGGCCACGGCCCCCCCCGTATCCCCGCTTGTGGCGACCAGGACGACGGTTTTCACATCGGATTGCCCCGAGAAATAGCCGAGGCAGCCCGCCATAAAGGTCGCCCCCACGTCCTTGAAGGCCATGGTGGGGCCGTGGAAGAGCTCCAGGGTTGCGATTCCCTCCCCAAGGCGGACCAGGGGAAAATCAAAGCTGAGGGTCTTTTGGAGGATGTGCCCCAGGGGCGCATCGGGGATGCTTTCCCCGGTAAAGGCCCGCATAAGCTCAAAGGCGACGTCCCGATAGTCCCTTTTGGCAACCCCTTTCCAGAAAACAGGGGAAAACCCCGGGATGCTCTCCGGGAAATACAGACCCCGGTCCGGGGCGATCCCCCGGAGGGCGGCCTCCCGGAAGGAGACCTCCGGGGATTGCTTCTCTAAGCTGTAATACTTCATCGATGCCATTTTAAATTGGGCCATGACCGGCCGGTTACTCCCAAAGGCGCACGCCCTTCAGATTCACGGCGGAGGTGTACGTTTTAAAGGGGATGCCCGTGGACTGGTAGTACTCCTGCATGCGCGCTTCGGTTTTCAGGGCCGTTTCCCTCCCTTTGGTCAGGGCGAAGACAGAAGGCCCGGAACCTGAAATTCCGAAGCCCAGGGCACCTGCCTGCAGGGCTGCCTCCCGCAGGTCGTCAAATCCCGGGATGAGCAGGGAGCGCAGGGGTTCGATGATCCCATCTTCCAGGGAGCGGCTGATCAGCCCGTAATCCTCTGTAAACAGCCCGGTGATCAGCCCCCCGACATTGCCCCACTGCCGGATGCCTTTTTCCAGGGGGATCGTCCGTTTGAGGATGCTGCGGGAATCCGATGTTTTCAACTCGATCTGCGGATGCAACAGGGCGGTGTGGAGCAGGGGGGGGCAGTGTACCCTGGCGATGTCCAGGGGATCGTAGCTGCGGATCAGGGTAATCCCCCCATAGAGGGCAGGGGCGACATTGTCGGCATGGGCAGCCCCGCTGGCAAGGGCTTCCCCCCGGGCGGCAAACCCCACGAGTTGCAGGGGGGTAAAGGGATCCCCCAGCAACCGGTTGACCGCCCATACGGCCCCGGCGGCACTGGCGGCACTGCTGCCGATCCCACTGCCCGGCAGGATGTTCTTTTGGATCCTGATGTCGATGCCCCCGGGGTAGTCCGTGGCGTGAAGGACCGCCATGGATGCGACGCCCGCGACATTTTTTTCCCCTTCCAGGGGCAGCTCGGCCCCTGTAACCTGCCGGATCCGCACCCCTTTTTCAGGGCTGAGCGCCACGGTCATCCGGTCCCCGATGCCCTCGAGGGCCAGCCCCAGGACGTCAAACCCGCAGGAGAGGTTGGCGATGGTCGCCGGACAAAAAACAGAAATTTCAGAAGTCGCCATAAGCAGCCTGTTATAAAGGGGTTTTAAAAATTCCCGGTCCGGATGATGTCGGCAAAAAGGCCGGAAGCGGTCACCTCGGCCCCGGCCCCGGCCCCTTTGATCATCAGCGGCTGTTCCGGGTACCGGTCCGTGTAAAAGAGGACGATGTTGTCACTCCCCCTCAGATTGTAAAAATCATGGCCCCCGGGAATTTCCTCCAGGCCCACCGAGGCGGTTCCCTCATTGAATTCCGCCACGTATTTCAGTCGGTTGCCCTTTTTATGGGCGGCATCCCAAAGGGCTGCAAAATGAGTTTCCCCTTCCTCGAGGGCGTTGAAAAAGGTGTCGATGTCCCCGGCGTCCTGAGCCCCTTCCGTCAGGAAAGACCGGTTTTCGATGTCTTCGAGTTCCATGGCAAAACCGCTTTCGCGGGCCAGGATGAGGATTTTTCGCATCACATCCACCCCGCTGAGGTCGATGCGTGGGTCGGGCTCCGTAAACCCCTGGTCCCGGGCGGCACGCACCACGTCTGCAAAGGAAGTGGAGCCGTCGTAGGTGTTGAAAATAAAATTCAGGCTGCCCGAGAGGACGGCCCGGATCCGCCGGATGCGGTCCCCGGAGAGGACCAGGTTTTTTAAAGTGTCGATCACTGGCAGCCCCGCCCCCACATTTGTCTCAAAAAGGAAGGGTACGTTATAGGTGCGCGCCAGTTCCTTGAGCCCGAGGTAGTCGGAATAGGCAGAGGAACAGGCAATTTTGTTGCAGGTGACCACCGCCACGCTTTCCCTGAGGTACCTCGGATACCAGGCGGAGATTTGCGCACTGGCCGTATTGTCTATAAAGACGGAATTCCTCAGGTTGGCCTTTTTGACGAGCTCAAAAAAGCCCTCCGGGCTGGCCGGCTCCCCTTCGGACAAAACGGATTCCCACTGGTCCAGGGCGATGCCCCCTTCCCGGGAGGCCATGGTGCGCGAATTTGAAATCCCGACCACGCGGATCCGGAGCTTGTGTTCGTTTTTGAGAATGGGCTGTTGTTCCCGGATCTGGCTGAGCAGGCGGGACCCCACATTTCCCACCCCCATTACGAAGAGGTTCAGCTGCTTCACCTGGGTTTCGAAGAACGCCTCATGCAGCGTATTGAGGGCTTTTTTCACATCCGCACT